>CAMWQX010000281.1 GCA_947176475.1 uncultured Bacillota bacterium | reverse complement strand
TTATATAAGGTATGATAAAAGTATAATCGAAAAAGAAGTAAAGAAACTGAAAAGGTAGTCGAAAAAACATAAGGAATATTTATAATATAGTATAATTATATTAGTAGGTGATGTTATGGAAGCTTTTCAGATTCCTAAAGGTAATGGTCAAGAAATATATATTGAGAAAGATAATTTAAGTATACCAGATGAATGGGTAGACGAGGAAAATGAGAGAATTGTATTTCCAGAGATACCAAAAGATGAAAGTAATCCCGTTTATGATTTTTATCAAGAAATGTTTAAGTTCTTTTATGAAAGTGGATATAAAGTTGTAACGGATAGCGAAAAAGTAGATAATGAGGCATTCTTCTTTACTCCTTGTCTAGATCAGCACAAGAATAAAACGGCAGAAGATTATCATAAGGCAAAGGTAGCTAAGGTAAAAAAAGAATTAGATAAATCAGGTATAGAAGAACCTTTATCTATGGGACTCACAGATGATGGTTTTGACTTAGTTCTTCCTTTACCTTTTGTTTTAAAAAATTTGGAAAGTCAAGGTGGGGAAAATAAATATTTAATAAGGACACCAGAGCAATTAGAATTATTAAGAAGATTTTATAGAGAATGTAATACTTATGTTCATGAAAGAAATACGAGAATAGCAAATGAAGAATATGACTATGGTTTTAAATTAGAATTTGATGAAAAAGGGCGATGTTTAAATAGAAGAGGTGTTATGCCAATTAATGTGCCAGATATTCAAAAGTATATGCGTAAGAATGTCATAATGCAAAAGTATATTAAAACACCAACTAGATTTAATACTTCTTTAAGAGTTATGTTTGCATCATCAGGAGATATAATGGCTTCTAGTCTTAAATATGCTGAACCAAAGGAAGAAAAAGAAAAGCAAAGAGAATATTATGATTTAGATGCTTTTTTAGCAGATCCAGAATCTCCATATTGTTTGAATAGTGAAAGTATTATTTCGAATACAGTTGCGGGAGGTAATAGTATTTTACTTGGTAAAGATTGTTATACGGAATTAGAAAGAGATATACTTGAGGCTCATGGAATTGATCCCGATAATGCTAGTGTTCCTGATACCGTTTGTGAAGCTGTTAGAAATATTGCTTTAAATTGTCGTCGAGAACTTGGGGCAATATGTGGTATTGATTTTATTTATGATGAGGAGGAAAAGGTTTGGAAATATTTAGAAGAACATGAATATCCAATGTTATATTCTTATGCCGAAAAATATGGAATACCTTATGATGAGAGTATGGAGGATTTTTATACTGTTAATAAATTAGTTGATGCTCATGCGAGATTGATGGCACTAAAAATGGAGATGGAAAAGAAGCAAAGTCTTGTTTCGGGTGGAGTTAAATTAAAATAAAGATAGGTGATTATATGAAAGTATTATCTAAGAATGAATATTCAATGAGTAGACAAGAGGTGGATGGAGAAATGTATCTTTTAGAGACAAACGAAAGTAAGGGTTTATTTTTTCCTTTTCTTTTATATGTTCCTAATGAATGCGAAAAGAATACAAATGTAATTTTTTCGTGTCCTACTCCTAGAGTTAAAAGAGAACTATCTTTTTTGGAGAATATTGATGATACAGTTTTGCAAAACAGTAAAAGTATATCTCCAATAAGTAGAAGATTATCTGTTAGGTTTCATCTTCCGATAATAATTCCGGCAATTCCAAGAATAGTGGGATTGGACACTTCATATTTGGGTTCAGGTATTTATCATAATGATTTTGATGAAACTAAAAAGTATATAAAAGAGAAATTTTGCAACCTAAAAGAAGAAGATTTAGTTAATTTTAAAGATCTTCATAAACAAGTTTGTGTAATGATAGCTGGTGCGTTAAAATTTTTAAGAGAACTTGGTTATAATTCTGATTCTAAAGTTATTATGGAGGGGTATTCTGCTGGATCTAAGTTTGCAAACTTTTTTACAATACTTCATCCAGAATTGGTCAAAATGGTAATTGGAGGAGGAACTGGAGGATTGAATATTCTTCCTTTGAAGGAATATAATGGTTATAAACTCAATTATCCTGTAGGAGTAAGTGATGTGCCAAACTTTGATTTTGAAGAGTTCAAACAAATTCAACAATTTTATTATATTGGAAGTGAAGATATAAATGATCCAGCTTTACCTAAGTGTGTCATGGATGATAGTAAGTGTGATGAATGTGGTAATAAACTTCCTTTAATAGATGAAAAAGGTAAAAGGACTTATATAACAGATGAAAACGGAAATTATCAAGCACGTTTTCGAGGATTGTATGCTGATTATGATGTAAATGTCATTAATAAAGGAGTATCAGAAGATATTCAAAAAAGGTTTGATATAGTAAAGGAAATCTATGAAACAATGGGAATTAATGTTGAATTTAAAAAGTATCCAGCAAATCATGTATCTATTTGGGGACAAGATGAATTATATGATGATGTATTAGAGCAATATAAAAGATTGGTTGATAAAGAAGGCTGGTTACAAGTTCTTTCATTTTAA
>CAMWQX010000280.1 GCA_947176475.1 uncultured Bacillota bacterium | reverse complement strand
ATATATTCCTCAGCAACTATCATGATGGCAACTGAATATATGTTTTTTATAATACTTACTAAAGCTAATGAATATGAATTTCGCAAAAAGCCAAAATATAAACCACTTAGAAACGATAGTAAAACGAATAATATAATTGAAATAAAGACTATCTGTGTAACATTACTCTTTACTACACTATTATCCCTTTTAATTCCTACCAACTTAATAAAAGCCACTAACGATATAATCCAAAATATCGCATTTGCCATATTTGAATAACTCGCAAAATGATTAATAAATACAAATTTCAAAGCGATAATAAAAAGAAATAAAATAAGATCGAATATATAAACCCCTTTATTCTTCATTTTATCACCTTATTCTTTTACTTTTATCTCATTATAAACAGAAATAACCACTATTTACATAATGGTTGTCTCTTAATTTTTATTGATTTTGAACATAACTAATATTTAATTTAAATTCATATGCTTCTTCTGCATCTGGTAAATCATCTGATTCAGTTGGTTGTTTATATTCAACACGAACTTTAACTTTTCTACTAGCACCAGCGCTTAGAATATCATCTGTTTTAATTTGATTACCATCATTGTAAGTTACAGTGTATTGTAAATAAGAACTAGTATATTTTAAACCTGTTACAGTTCCCTCATTTTTAATTGGTTCTGCATTTGCATCACTGTAAGTTGAAGTTAGAGCAACATCTGATATTTTAGCATCAAATGTACCTCCATTAACAATGTCTGCTGTAAATTCATAGACATCTCCAACTTGAGCTAACTCAGCTCCAAAAGTTAATACTGTGTTGTCACTTGCTAGATTTGGTGGAGTAATTTTTGTACTCTCAATATTGGTTTTATTCGTTTGAATGACATTTTCAAAGTGAATATCCCAATTGGCCTCCTCTACCTTAACAGTTCCGGTAACACTAACATCTGTTCCGTAGATGGCGTATACCACACTTAAACAACAAATGAGTACACCCAAAGTAATAATTGTCACGTTTTGCATAAATCTCTTGTTTTGCATATTTTTCATTCCTTTCCTACCTAAAGTCCTTCACTACTGTGATACTTTATAAATTTATTATACAACATGAATATATATTATTCAATAGTGTTTACACTACTTTTCGTAAATCCTTTTTAGTTTGCTTTACAACTTCAATCAGTTCAGGATTATATTTAGCTACATCCGTCTCTGTTATCGTCTTAATTGCTGTTTGTAAACTCTTAACTTTACTATAATTATAAAGTCTTACTGTCAAATTAGCTATTTGAGCTTCTATCGGAATTTGATCGCCCACTAAGTTATCAGGATATCCCTGTCCATTAAACGCTTCAAAACTATATTTAACAATATTCTTAGCAATTGGTACTTCATAATCATCAATCATAATAGCATCAATTATTGATAGCCCATATTCAATTTCTTGTTTAATCGTTGACGCTGTAATAACTACATCCGGTTTCATAGCAATAGCTCCAATATTGTAAAGAGGAACCGTATTTACTATACCATCGATAAATTTTGTTTCCATCTTTTTATTTTCATACATATTTTGATATCCCGATGCAATAACCTTAGCAATCTTACGCAACTTATTGGCATCTTCATTATTCAAGATATTATTAACAATAACATTGATTATATTTTTAATACCATCAATTGACTCATTATCAACCGATTTTTAATTCTTCACTTTGTACATTAACAATATTTTGTAAGTTATTACTTGAAATATATAAACTAATAATCTTACCAATACGGCGTCTGATATTATTCGTATTAAAAGGCTTTTCAAGCATATCAACAATGTCATATTCATAAACTTTTCTTCGCGTCTCTTTAGTTTCATCACCACTAATAATTGCTACAGGAATACGATTAAATAGTTCATTATTTTTCATGTAGTCAAGAACTGCAAATCCATCACTAACTGGCATTATTAAATCCAATAAAATACCAACAATATTATTTTCTCTATTACCTGATAAAACATTATCATTTATTATACTAATAGCTTCATTTCCATTCTTAGCAAACAAAATATTAAAATCATCAGCAAATATACGTTTCAAAGAATTTCTAATAATAGATGAATCATCAACAATCAAAATAGTTGGTTTCAAAAAGCTGCTGCTCGATGCTATACGATTCATAATCGCCTGATTTAATTCTGGATGTTCAATACTTACTTTATTAAATACCGAATTAATATAAGCTCTTGTATCATTAATATGTACACCACTACTAATCATGTTATTATCAAGCAAATTATTAATCTGATAAATCGCATCACTTATGCTCTCTGTTTCTTGATTCAATCGTTTTTTATAATTAAAGACTTCATTTTCTAACTTTAAACGACTCTCTTCTGAATCAATCAAACGATCATTGACATCTTCACTCATCATAAATATTAATTTTTTTCCTTCAAAAGGCAAATAGTTTATGATGTTGACAAACCAACGGTACTCTCCTGTTTCACATAATTTGCGATATTTAATCTTTGTCTCGTTATTGCCCTTTTGAGCTTCAACCTCT
>CAMWQX010000279.1 GCA_947176475.1 uncultured Bacillota bacterium | reverse complement strand
ATGTATGTGTGAAACAATGTCCAACAATAAACCAGAATTTTATTTTGCTGAGTTTGATGCTTTAAAGAAAATAAATTATAATTCAAATGGTTATTTACTTTTAGAACTGGAATTAATATCATTTATAAATGATGATGAAAATCAACTTTCTAATCGCGATATAAATCAAATTATTTCCCGGGAAATAATTTCATCAGATGAAAAGATTGACGTCAATCAGATGATAAGAGAAAATTCTTCACAGATTTATAAGATATGTAAAGAATTTCAAAATATTAGAGTTAATAATACTTTTGTTGATGCAAATAAAGATGAGAAGCTTAAAGCAGGTGATGTTTGGAAAAAGTTTTCAACATACGTAAAGGATAATAATTTGACAGAATTTTTTTCAATAATTAAAAGTTCTACTTTACAAGTGGCATCGGCAACTAATATTATTTTTTTGACATCATCGGATAGTATTAAAATTGTAGGTAATTCTAAATTGTATGATTTAGAGAGCAAAGTAAATAGTTTATATAATACAAATTACAAATTTATCTTTATTACTAAAGCAGATTGGGATGAATTTATGAAGGATTATTCTAAAGATAAAAAGTTTGAATTGATGGATGAATCCGAATATATTGATGATAAATCTAATTCTGTTAAGTTAGCTGAAGATATATTTGGTAATGATAAATTAAATATAGAATAGAGGAGAATAATTTTATGAATATGAATAATTTAATGGCGCAAGCTCAAAAAATGCAAAGAGATATAGAAAAGAAACAACAAGAAATTAATGAAAGTGAATATGAAGGGCATTCTCAATTAGTTGATATTGTCCTATATGGTTCAAAGAAGATTAAGAGTATTACAATAAAGAATAAAGAGAATTTAGAGGCAGAAGACTTAGAAATGCTTGAAGATATGATTAAAATAGCATTCAATGATGCTGTTTCTAAGATTGAAGCAGATATTGAAGCTAAATTGGGAATGTATGCAAAATTAGGCGGATTGATGTAATATGTTATATCCAGCAGTACTTAATGATTCAATTAGTTCTTTTAAAAAACTACCTGGTATAGGTGAAAAAAGTGCCGAAAGATATGCTTTAGCTATTTTGGAACTAAGCGAAGAAGACATAGCAAATTTTGTTCATAATGTACAAGAATGCAAGAAACAATTACACCGTTGTAAGATTTGTGGACATTTAACTGATCGAGAAATTTGTTCAATATGTGATGACTCTGGTCGTAAGAATAATCTAATATGTGTTGTTGAAGATTATAAAAGCGTATTTATGTTTGAGAAGTCTGGTTCTTTTCAAGGAAAATATCATGTGCTTAATGGGCTTATATCACCTATTGATGGCATTTATCCAGAAGATATAAATATTTCATCTTTAATGAGTAGAATAAATGAAAAGGATAAAGAAACAGAAATTATATTGGCCTTGAAACCTTCTATTGAAGGAGAAACAACGACATTATATATAAAGAAACTTTTTGAAAATAAAAATATTAAAGTTTCACGTTTATCTTATGGAATACCAATGGGAGTTGAAATTGATTATTTGGATTCAATTACCTTAGATCGAGCTTTATTAGATAGAAAAGAAATTTCATAGATTAGAAGTTAAAATAATATTATTTATTGGTGATAATATTGTTTAAGATAAAAAAGTGTTTAATGAATTTGATATTTGCATTTGTAAGTTTATACACAGTTAATGTTTTTACAATTAATTTTGACATAATGGTTCCTATAAGTATATTTGGATTACTGATTATTACTTTTTTAGGATTGCCAGGGTTGGTTACTTATTGCTTAATTGTTATAAAATATTTGTAGGTGAGATATGAATAGTGAAGAAACAAAAAAGTTAATTATTAAATCATTTAGTGAGGAAAAAAATTCTCATGCTTTTTTGTTTGTAACAAATAATGTTGATAAGTGTTATCAAGATTGTATAGATATAATTAAAAAGATCAATTGTGAAAATGGAGCGATAGATAATTGTGAGTGCAATATATGTAATACAATTGATAAGAATACTAATCCAGATGTTATTTCCATATTTCCTGATGGAAAAGAGATTAAAAAAGATCAAATATTAGATGTTATACGGAAATTTTCTATGAAACCTTCCATAAATAAGTATTCGTCTTATGTTATAGTAAATGCTGATAAGATGAATGATGCCACAGCAAATAAGATGTTGAAATTTTTGGAAGAGCCAGAAGGAAAAATCGTAGGATTTTATATTACAGATAAATTGCAGTCTATTTTACCAACTATTAAAAGTAGGTGCGAAGTTTTTAACTATAGGTTTGGTGCTAATAGTGCTTTAGATATTTTGGAGATAACAGAAGAAGAATATGGCTCTTATTATGATTATGCAGCTCAGTTAATTAGGATGTTAAATGATTCTCCTAAGTATATATTAATGAGTGAGGCCAAAACATTTGCCAAAAAGGAAAGATTTGAAATAGAAGCAATTTTAAAATTGATGAGTAAGATTTATACTGTAAAATTTGAAAGTATTACATTAGGAAAATATAAGGA
>CAMWQX010000278.1 GCA_947176475.1 uncultured Bacillota bacterium | reverse complement strand
ATCTATGTTGGTATGGCGGGCATTATTGATCCTCCACGTCAAAGCGTCAAAAAATCGGTAGAGAATTGTTTAAAAGCCGGAATAAGACCAGTAATGATTACCGGAGATTCTCTTATCACCGCTTGTGCTATTGCCAAAGAAGTTGGGATAATTCATGATAATAGCGAAGGAATATTGGGAAGTGAATTAGATAAATATAGTGATGAAGAATTACTAGAAGTAGTAAAAAAGTATAATGTTTACGCTCGTGTTAGTCCTGATCATAAAAGACGAATTGTCGCTGCATGGCAAGGTAATAACAAAGTAGTTGCTATGACTGGCGATGGAGTAAATGATGCTCCCGCCATTAAAGATGCTCATGTCGGAGTAGGTATGGGGATTACTGGAACGGAAGTAACAAAATCTGTTGCTGACATAATTTTATTAGATGATTCATTTTCTACTATTGTTGTTGCTGTCGAAGAGGGAAGAAGAATATTTACCAATATTCGTAACAACATGGTCTATTCCTTATCTAGTAATTTTGCCGAAGTATTTGCTGTTTTAATTGGCATGTTTACGGGACATACTATTCTTCTACCAATTCATATATTATTTATTGATTTAGTTACTGATTCAATTCCAAGTATATGCCTATCTTTTGAAAAAAGTGAAAATGGTATTATGGATAAAGTTCCACGTGGAATCGATAAACCGATGTTTACACCATTTATCTATGCCAATATCATCTTCTCATCAATTATTGAAACCATATGTGTTCTACTTACTTATTTCATTGCTTTAAGACTTTATACTCCCGAGATCGCTATGACTTTATCTCTTTTATCAATGGTAATCCAAGAGATCGTTTATGCCTATGTTTGTCGCAATCTTCGTACCTTTACTCACAAACAAGGCTTCTTTTCAAACAAAGTAATGAATATGGGAATCTTAGGAGTAATAATTATTGAAGCGATTGTCTTCTTTACCCCAATTGGCAAAATAATAAATGTTGCATCAGTTAATTGGAGTATTGTTTTAATTGTTATCTTAGCAAACTTATTATCATTCCTGATATATGAATTTGCTAAACCAATTTTAGTTAGATTGTTTAAAGATTAAAAAGGATAAAAAATCCTTTTTTTCTTTGATGTTTTATATTATAATAACTTCCGAAACGAGGGATTATAATGGCCAAGACAAATTTAAATAAAAAAGTTGATGACTTTTTTAAGAAATACGAGAATACTCCAATAACCGAAGAAATATTTACCTCATCGGGTTTTGACATTCGCGAAGTTAATGAATATGGAAATCTATTGCATGCAGTAGTTAACTATGATTATAATGCTAATCGAATAATAGAATTTATTGATATTTTATTAAAAAAAGGAATAGATGTTAACTACAGAGGAAAAAGCACGGGGCTAACTTTCATTCATTTAGCTCTTTATGGCTACACTGATGCTAGCGGACAGGATCATTCTTATCATGAAAATTTCCTTATTAAATTAATTTCTAAAGCCCGAAATTACGGATTAGACGTCAACATAAAAGACAAGGATGGGGATGATTTGCCAACATGTGCCGTTGCTAGCGAGATTTATACTGGAAGTGTTATAAAAATCATTGATGCTCTTGGTCCCAATTACAAGTTACCCGATAATTTTTTGGAAACCTACCAAAAATATTTAAAAGAGGCTAAAAGAGACCATAATGAAAAATGGCAAAGACGCTTAGAAAAAGAATTAGATGCCGTAACTGACTATGTAAATAAAAGTCATTTGAATCTCGATGAATTAAACAAGACAATTAAAGAAAAACAAGAATTATTAGTTAGAGAAACTAATGACTTAAACTATGATAAATTAACCAATTCCTATGAAGTCATCCATAATTTAATGGAAGAAATGAAAAAACTTTTAAATTGTCGCCTTGTTTTTGAAGTAGATAATAGTGAACTTGAAAAATATCTAAGCGACATAATTGTTCTTATTGAAAATTTGTTGAGTAACCAACTAGATACTCTTGATCATAATCCTCGACAAGATACTCTTGAAATAGTAAAAAATATTGCCATTTGTTTTAATCTTGCCAATCTCATAAATAGAGTAGAAGAGATAATTAAATCTTACAATGCCTATTTGGATACCTTAAGAGAGGATGCAAAGGACACTAAAACTTTAAATGAATGCCATAGCATGCAAAATCAAATAAGGGAAAGTGAAATATTTGATGAGTTAAATGCTATTTTAGAAAGTAATATAGGAAATATAAATTCTGCCATAGGCGAAGCTAAAGAATCTTTTTCAGAAGTAAAAAGGTTAGGAAAAGTTGCTAGCACATTTATTGAAATAGATGATATAAATGAAAAACAAGATTATAATGATTCAACTATTGAAGAATTAAAAAATATAGTTAGTTCAAATCAAGATACGATTAAATGCTATCAATCAGCATTAAAAGATAAAGTAACCAATCTTTATCAACAATTATATCAATCTTTAAAACCTTTAATTGATAATGATTTGCTTGATCAAGAAGATATCGTCAACATCTTTACCTCAACATCAACCC
>CAMWQX010000277.1 GCA_947176475.1 uncultured Bacillota bacterium | reverse complement strand
ACAATAATTTATAAATTGGAACATATATATGTTCACTATTTTCTACGACAATTTCTCTTATTTCCCTACAATCGTCAATAGAAACACTATTTTCATCTAAAAATAACTGAGCATTATCGCGTATAGATAGATTAATATTGATATTTTTATTAACAATATAAGATTCAATAATTAGAAGTTCAGTTTCTGTAAAGTTAAAATCTTTTAAAATACGTGTCAATAATAATAAAGCATCTAATTCCATACCTTCAGCCCCTTTTTTAAGTATCCGATATTATAACACATTTTTTATATTTGTCAAAAGTTCCGTAAATAATCATTTACATTGCTATTTTTTTTGATATAATCTTAATATAAGGAGATTATGATATTATGAATGAAATAATGACTTTAATAAATAGTACTCTTGCATTAATGGATCAAATGGAAAATCACATTTTTACTAATCATCGCGCCAAATATGCCGGCTCAAAAGTAATGTTTGATAACTATCGTGAAGAAATAGAAGATATGAGAAAATTATTAAATAGTGAACTATCAGAAGCTCAATTAGCCGAGTTAAAAACTGACTTAGCAAACATGACACAAAATGCTAATGATGCTCGTGAAAGTGGAGTTGTAGCTCCTCTTGCTAATGTTCAATCGTTTACTACAACAATTGGAAATATGATTAATCAACTTGATAATAATACACCAGAAACGGTTTTACCAACAGCTAACATTGATGTTCAAGCTATCGAAAATGCTATACCAAGTGTGGAACCTCAAACTACACCCATGAATATGCAACCTCAAGTTGAACAAGTTACAACAGTTGCACAAGTTGCTCCTGTGGAAAACGCTTTTGCTGAGCCAATACCAGAAACTCCTGGAATTGCTGTATTAGAAGGTGGCCAAGACTTCATTCCTCAAGTTGAACAAGTAGTTATCGAAGAAGCACCAGTTAATGAAGTAGTTTACGAAGCAACTCCTGCTCCTCAAATATTAGATAATGTTCAAACAGAGATTGTTCAAAACGTTACACCTGATATTGTTATAACAGCAGATACGCCTGATCAAATGTCCTCCATTGCTCCAACAATTGAAATACCAAATGTTGAACCAATGATTCAAGTACCAAATGTTGAAATTCCTACTAATATAGGAATTCCTGATACTAATCAAGAAGCAGGCGCTTAAATGCAATAAAAAAACTTTTATGGATTTCATAAAAGTTTTTATTTTGGCTATTTTTTATTCTTATCTTTAGTTATTTGTAAGAGATTTAAATATAATTCATAATTTTGCTTTTGTTTTTTAACAAAAACTTGTAAAATCATTCCCGTTACAAACATCAACAAGGCTATTGTAAATCCAAAACAACTTACTATCAAACTAGGAAATTTTAAAACTTCTCCCGTTTGAAAATACCCCACGTAAGCTGGAACAGCAATAATCGTACTAACAATAGCAAACACCAAAGCTATTAAATTGAAAAATAAAGCAGGTTTATATTCTTTAAAAAGTGTAGCTATCGTCTTAATAACCTTTAAGCCATCAGAATATGTATTTAATTTAGATACCGAACCAGCTGGTCTATCGCGATATTGAACAGGAACTTCTACCACTTTATAATTTTTATCAACAGCATGAATCGTCATCTCTGTTTCAATTTCAAATCCCTTAGACAATACTGGAAAACATTTGACAAAATCATAAGAAAAAGCTCTATATCCTGTCATAATATCTTTTATATTATTTTTAAACAATACATTAATAAGTTTGCGAACTAAGACGTTGCCAAAATTGTGAAACTTTCTTTTATTTTCTTGAAAATATGTACTCGATAAGCGATCACCTACAACCATATCTGCTCTTCCACTTAAAACTAAATCAATCATTTCTCGCGCATTTTCTGCTGGATAAGTATCATCCCCATCAATCATTAAATAGGCATCAGCTTCTATTTCTCTAAACATTGTACGGATAACATTGCCCTTTCCCTGACGATATTCATAACAAACTATTGCACCAGCTTTACGCGCAAGTCTATCAGTACCATCCGTTGAATTATTATCATAAACATAAATATCGGCCTCTGGTAAAGCTTTTTTATAATCCTTAACAACCTTCTCTACTGTTGCTGCCTCATTATAACAAGGAATCAATACTGCAATTTTACTTCTTTTCATTTTTTACACCTCTTACTTCTTTTAATAATAATAACGTTAATATTGGTAATATGAAAACATATGGCATTGTATATCTAAAATACGTATTAACTGGCGATATTATACAGAATAACAAAGAACCATATAGAGGAACAAGCGCTATCAAATAACGTTTCTTCTTATTCGTTATCAAATATGCCGATAATATTAACAACCACCAAGTATTTGCTCCAATGGATGATAACAATCCAATTATAGGTATATACGGGAATATATTTCCATAAACAGTTAAAATATTTCTTAGGCCTACTAAACCATTAAAATGATACTTAACTAACTTATTTTTCGTGACTCTCGTATCATATGTCGAATAAATATACCAATTATGATCATTTGGATATATATAAC
>CAMWQX010000276.1 GCA_947176475.1 uncultured Bacillota bacterium | reverse complement strand
GTAATGATATTAATATAATGTTAATAACAAGAGCGGAAAACTCTTGAAATTTTATAAGATATCTTATTAATAAAATATTAATAACAATTGAAAGAAGGAAAAATTTATGAGTCAAATAACATTAGAAGATTTATATGAAAAGGGAATAAAAATGCATCACATTACCAATACTGCATATCCATTAACACCAGGATCATTTATGCGCTACAAAGTAACAGATGCTAGAGAAATTAAAAAACTATTAAAAGAGGACATTGAAAAACTAACAGCATTATCACTATATGTTCATGTACCATTCTGCCAAAGCAGATGCAAATTCTGTGAATATGCTGTTGTATCAGGAAATGATGCTGAAAAGAAGGAAGAATATGTTCAAGCCTTACTAAAAGAACTTGATATGTATAAAGATATCATTGGAGATAAAAAAATTCTAGGTTTCGATATGGGAGGAGGAACACCAACTCAACTTGAAACTGATCAAATAAAGAGAATCACTGATAGATTACATCAAAACTTCAACTTTGATCCAGCTACAGAGATGAGTATTGAAACAACACCAGTCATTGCTGCTCGCGACTTTGATAAAATAAAAGCCCTAAATGACATGGGTTATAAAAGAATTAGTATGGGAGTACAAACTATTAATGATCGATTACTTGAAGCTTTCGGTCGTGAGGGAAATAGAAGTATCTACGAACAAGCCGTTGAAAACATCCGAAGAGCCGGATTTGATAAATTTAACATCGATTTAATGTATGGTTTCCTAGATCAAAATATGGAAGATTTCAAAACAACTCTAGATTATACAATAGATAAATTAATCCCCGAATATATTACTCTTTATCGTAATCGTTATAAAGGAACAAAAATTGCTAAAGAAGCTGAAGGAGTTACTCTAGATAAAGTAAATGGACAATATAAAGAAGCTCACAGAATCCTAAATGCTGCTGGATATGAAGCCCCATATGGCAAAAATACATTCTCAAAACTTGCTGGCGACTATGGTACAAGTGATTATCTAACAAAACGTGTAATTGAAGGACTTCCATATGTTGGTATGGGTTTAGGTGCTCAAAGTTTTGGTCATCAATACTTAGCCTATAATGAAGGAGCAAGTACGAAAACTCTACAAAACTATTTTGATAAAATTGAAAGGGGAGAATTCCCAATTCAAGATATCTATCCATTACCAGAAAGTGAAGCTATTGCTAAAATGGTATCAGTTGCATTCTACTTTGCCTTTGTTGATTTAGAACAATTCAAAGCAAGATTTGGTATTGATTTTGAAGAATACTTCAAAGATGAAATTGCATTTCTTACAGAACGTGGTCTAATCGAAATGAAAGATGGCAAAATGGTTGTAACTGAAGCTGGTGTTGAACAAGTAGGTGGAGTTATTCCAATGTTCTATTCTCCAGAATCTCGTGAAGAATTAATGAAAATCAAGAAAATATTCTAATATTAAAACACTTATAGTTAATATAAGTGTTTTTTAGTGTCAAATACATATATCTTAAATAGACAAAAATACTACATAATAATATAATTAACTTAAGATAAGTAATTATCAACAAAGAAAGGAAGATATATTATGAGAGATGCAACTCCCGAATTAGAATCTATTTTAGAATATTGCAAATTGATTCTAAATGCTGATTCACCTCATTCTGTCGATGCCATTTTCGATGAAATACCAACTATTTTAAGAACTGAAGCTGGATACAGCGATGAACAAGTTGAATATTTTATGGCTCAATTAAATAATACTCTAACACTTATTGACAATGAAGAATTAGTATTTAATGAAGAAGGACGTCTAGTACCAGGACCAAATGCCAATCAAGAAGGATTTGAATCTGGCACACTACAACCTGTAGAAGAAAACTTAGATCATGATAATGCTATTGTTGGCAGTGCAGCTATTGGCTTATCACTAGCAGCCTTAATTGCTTGTGTATCTATAAGAAAACAAATTAATAAAAATACTAAAAATAGAAAAATGTAGTAAAAAAGACTCATTACATTTAAGTAATGAGTTTTTATTTGCAACTTTTTTTTATTTAAAAACGTTATTATGGTGAAAACATAAATAGCTAGCAAGTTTTCATATTATTTAAAAATAATAAAAGAGGTGATTATCTTGGAAGATTTCTTTATTGAAAAGTACAAAAAATATCACGATGATGTATATCGACTTGTTTATAGTTATACTTTAAATATTCAAGATTCTGAAGATATTTTACAAAAAACATTTATTAAGTTTTATAAAAATATTGATAAATTTATAAAGAGTGAAGATGAATATATAAAGAGATGGTTATTTAAAGTATCAGTTAATGAAACTAAGGATGTTTTAAAATCCTTTTGGCGAGTTCATAAAGTTGATAATGATGATTTTGAAAATTTAAAACACACAGAAGATAACCAAAAAGATTATGATCTATTGCAAGCTCTAAATAATATTGATAAAAAATATAGAATAACATTCTATTTATACTATTATGAAGGGTATGAAATAAAAGAAATTGCAAGTATTATGAATTTATCAGAGTCGGCAATCAAAAGTAGAC
>CAMWQX010000275.1 GCA_947176475.1 uncultured Bacillota bacterium | reverse complement strand
GTCTTATATTGTCATCTTCTTTAATCTTAATGTATTTAAAATAACCGTTATGCTACTTAGGACCATAGCAAGACTCGCTATCATTGGCGTAATGGATATGCCAAATGGTTTTAATATTCCAATAGAAATAGGAATCATTAAACTATTATAAAAGAATGCCAAGAAAAGATTTTCCTTTATAATTTTGATTGTCTTTTTACTGATATTGATTAGTTTTAAAATGCTTCCTAAATCATTTTGCGTTAGGATAACATCGGATGAATCACGAGCAATATCAGTTCCACTTTTAACACTTACACCGATATCACTTCTCGATAAGGCAGGACTATCATTGATACCATCACCACACATCATGACATATTTATTTTCCTCTTTCATCTTTTTAATTGTTGCTTCTTTTTCCGAAGGGGCAGCATTGCTAATGACTTTGCTTATACCAATTTGTTTAGCGATAATCTTTGCTGTATCTTCATTATCTCCCGTTAACATAATAGTTTCGATATTATTTTTAGATAGAGATTCAATAACATCTGCAACATTATCTCTTATGATATCATTAACACCAATTAAAGCAATTACTTCTTTATTCTTTAGACAATAGATAATGGAATTTCCAGAGGATGATAAATCTTTTTCGTCTTTAGTATGATTATTTTTAATCTTATATTTATCAAGTATTTTGGCATTTCCAAGTATATACTTATCGCCACCTATTTGGGCTTCAATACCTAAACCAGCTAAGTTTTTAAAATGCGTAACTTCAAGTAATGGAAGCTCCTTTGTATCCATATAATCAGTGAAGGCATTAGCAATGGGATGATTAGAATAATTTTCAATACTTCCAACAATTTGCAAAATCTCATCATCACGCATTTCGCTATAATTAAAAGTATGAGAAATACGCAATTTACCATAGGTTAAAGTTCCCGTTTTATCAAAGACAATGGTATTTACTTTGCCAACATTTTCAAGTATTTCACTTTTCTTAATAAGAATGCCATTTGATGCACATAATCCTTCGCTTACAACTATTGCCAAAGGTGTTGCAAGACCTAAACTACATGGACAAGCAACAACAAGAATAGTTACAAAAGTAATAAGTGAATTACTGAAATTTTTAGTTATAATTAAATATAAAATAAATGTTACAATAGCAATTAGCATAACTAGTGGAACAAAGATACTAGATACACGATCAGCTAAGGCGGATATTGGAGCTTTGGTATTGCTTGCTTCAATTACTAAGCGAACAATTTCCGAAACAGTGGATTCAGCACCGATGCGTTCTGCTTTATATTCGATATAGCCATCATAATTCATGCTTCCAGCTAAAACCTTAGCACCACACTCTTTATTTACGGGTTTACTCTCGCCAGTTAAGAATGATTCATCAAAATGGGCAGAACCAGATATTATTTCACCATCGACGGCAATTTTTTCACCGGCTTTGCAAACGATAATATCATTTTTCTTAATCTCATCTAGAGTTACTTCAATTAATTCATCTTTAACTTTTTTGGTAGCTTTTCCAGGTGTAATAGTTACAAGTTTACTTATAGCTTCTTTAGTCTTATCTTTACTGATGCCATCAATGTATCTACCTAATTTAATAAAGTATATAACAATAGCCGATGATTCAAAATAGAGATTCATGACAAGATGCGTATTTCCTTTATAGATAAGATACATATTATATAAACTATATAGGAAACTCGTAATAACACCAATACCGACTAGAGTATCCATATTAGGTGTTTTATGGATTATATTTTTATAACCATTTTTAATAATGTCATAACCATAATATAAGAATAGTATGGTTAGCAGGAGTAAACATACACAATAATTTATGGGCTTAGTGTGGGGATTTAAAATTGTAATCGTCGGTAAATTAATCATATGTCCCATGGAAATATACATGAGAATAATAGCTAAGATAGTAAATATTATGAATTTAATTTTTTCATTTTTCTCTATCCTAGTTAAGTTTATCTCTTTAAATTCTCCGAGACTTTTAAATCCCGCCTTTTTAACAAAATTATTAAGATGTTCAATAGCTAATATAGAATCATCATATTCAATAGTAGCATTAGCCATTACTAAGTTAACTGAAGCATTATATACTCCATTTTGTTTGTTTAAATACTTTTCTAAACCATTAGAACAAGCTGAACAAGTCATTCCCTCAATTGATAATATTATTCTTTTCATGATTATTACTCAACTACTTCAAAACCTAAATCATTGATAGTTTCTTTCAATGTATCTTCTTCAACTTCAGCATTTAAAGTAATTGTTACTTCTTTAGTTTCATGATTGGCGGTAACACTTTCTACTCCTTCAATTTCGCTTAAAGCATTTTTAATGCGATTTTCGCATCCTCCACAAGTCATTCCTTCAACATTTAATTTTATTTCTTTCATTTTTATCTTCCTTTCTTATTTTTCTTTTATTAATAAAATTCTTAAGGCATTCAATATTGCAAGAACCGATACTCCAACATCGGCAAATACAGCTTCCCACATTGTCGATATGCCTAAGGCACTTAAGATTAAAACTCCAACCTTTATAGCAATGG
>CAMWQX010000274.1 GCA_947176475.1 uncultured Bacillota bacterium | reverse complement strand
ATATTATACTAGTGATGTAAAAGATGAATTTATGGATAAAATTAATGGTATTATAAATGGAGAGACGCACTAATGAAAAAGTTAATTGTCGATTCTTTAGAAAAATATTTAAGTATTTATCAAGAGGAAGATAAATTATCTAAATTAAAAAATTTCTTAGAAAGATGCGATGATGAAGACGTAACTGATTGGAATAATTTTGATGGACATGTCGTAGCTAGTGCGTTTGTAATGTCGCGTAAAGAAAAGATGTTTGCTCTTGTTTATCATAATGAATTTAAGATATATGTTTATCCAGGAGGACATATAACACCAGATGATACAACTCCTTTAGAAGCGGCAAAGAGAGAAGTGGAAGAGGAAACAGGTCTTAAGAATGTTGATGTTATCTCTATAAGTGATGATGAAAATGTGCCTTTTGATATTGATGCGCATCATATTGCCTATAATGAAAAACTTGATTTACCAGAGCATTATCACTTTGATTATCGTTACTTTTTTGTTGTCGATCATATGGATGATTTAGTAATTGATGAGGAAGAATCGTCAGGTTATAAATGGGTTACTTTTGAAGAATTAGCTAAAAACCCTCATTATGGTAGATGTATTTCAAAAATAGAAGAACTAATGAAAAAAGAAGGTTAAACCTTCTTTTTATTTGCTTGATGTAATTAGAGCATTTTTTATTTTCTCATATTTCCATATTAATGTACGACGATCAAATAATTGATAGTTACCTCCGTCATCCCACCAGAAACATGGTATGCCAAGTGCTCTAGCACTCTTGACATAATAACCAGCTATTTCAGCACGTCTTTCTTCGCTTTTATCAGCTTTAGTTCCGAATTCATCAATCATGATAGGAATGTTTTTATCGACTATGTAGGTCTTTAATCTATTAATCATTTTATCAATACCATCTTCTTCTTCAACATAGTCATGAACAGCTAAGATAATTTTATTTTCGACGGTATCTTTAGGCATTGAGAATAGTGATAATTTATGTTCATCAGTAATACCACCGTAAGTTGTAACAGCTAGAACACGATTTTTGTTTTTACCACCACTGGCTCTTACGGTATCGACAAATACTTGATTTAATTTAATAACGTTTAAAGTTATTTCCGTACCTGAGTTCCAGTCATAGCCTTGACGATTAGTATCAACTGTTTCGTTTAATCCTTCAAATACTAATTTATAATTATAGTCTTTAAAACGTTCAGCTATTTGAGTCCATAGAAGTTTTACTTTTTCGGCATTTTCATCAAACAACCCCACATCAGCAACTATCCATGATCCACCTTCATAAAGACCCGTATCGTGATGAATATCAAGAATACAATATAAATCATTTTTTAAAACATAGTTAACAACATCCTCAACTCGTTTAAACCATGCTTCATCAATTTTGCCATCAATTAAGTGATCATAATAAGTAACAGGAACACGAATACTATTGAATCCGGCTTCTTTTACTTTATCAATCATCTCTTTGGTAGTAACGGGATTTCCCCAAAGGGTTTCATAATATTCTACACTTTTGGCTTCTCCTAAATATTGTCTTTGATAATTAGTGCTATCTAAAGTGTTACCTAAATTCCATCCAATTTGAATACTGTTAATTACGTCATAAGCTGTTGGACCATTTTCGATGTTTGGTTCTTCTTTTGAAGGTTCTAACATTAAATGAATTAATATGGCTAAATCGACAGTTGTTATTTCATTATCTTCGTTTAAATCCACTATATTTTTATTTTCATCAGTAATTATGCTATCAAGATTTAATAGGTGTCTTTCTAAATTGGTTATATCTTTGATAGTTATAGCACCATCGGCATCAATATCACCTTTAATAGTATTAAGAGCATGAACAAATGTAGATGTTAATAAGATTTGCGTTATTAACAAACATAGGAAGATATTTATATTGTTATATTTTTTATATTTGAAGAAAGCAAGAATGAATAAACATAGGATAACGACTAAGAATATGATTAGGACTTTTTTATTAGCTTTATTATTTTTTTGAAAGAAGGATTTTTCTTCTTTTTTAGTAGTAGTTGTCTCTTTAGTAGTTGATTCTTCTGTAGTATTTTCGGTTGTTGATGTCTTCTTAGTTGAAGTTGTCTTTGTTTTTTTCTTAGTAGTTGATTTAGTAGTAGTTACTTTTTTAGTAGAAGTAGTAGTTTTCTTACTTGTTTTAATGGTTGGTGGAATAATTATTACTTCTTGTTTTTTAGTAGTACTCATTTTAGTAGTTGTTGTAGATTTACTAGTAGTACTTGAAGTAGTAATTTTTTTAGTAGAAGTAGTGGTTTTACTTGAAGAAGTTGTAGATTTGCTAGTAGTTGTAGATTTAGTAGTTTTAGAAGTTGTAGAATTTGTTGTAGGTTCATCAGGTACGATAACGATTGGTTGATCTTCAACATGTTTTTCTTTAGTTAGAATTATTTCTTCTGTTGTATTACCTTCTAGATTGGTAATAGATAATTTTTCTTTGGTTTTCCAATTGGCACTTTCTATGTTAGTAATTGATATACTTGTACTTTCAATACTAGGAATCATATCCATAGTTTTTAGAGTAATGGTC
>CAMWQX010000273.1 GCA_947176475.1 uncultured Bacillota bacterium | reverse complement strand
ACGGTGATTGTTTTCACTCTTGTAGACCCGGGGTAAGTTGAATATAGAAAGAGTTTTAAATTTATAAAGAATTCCATAGTACTTATTTATTTTATTCTTAGCTATTCCCAAGATATAGGATTCTATATTTTCAATGGCATCTAACTTTTCGATGTTTTTGATTACTTCTAGATAGATATCTTGAATAATATCATTAACATCGTCAATATTGGAACATTTACAAATGACAAATTTTTGTACTGATAAATAAGTTAAATTATATATTTTATCGAATTTTTTAAGGTTTATTTGATCGATCATTTTTACACCTCATTTATATAGTTCTTATTGTTTGGGAAAAAGTTTCAAAAATATACAAAAAAGTGATAAGTCTTTTAAGAAATACCACTTTATTAACGGTATGAAATAGTTTGATCTAACCAATTTTCTTTTGAAGAATGGTTTTATTATCTGGTTCTTTCCAAGTTTCATGTAAATTACCTGATGGATCGATAGATAAATCAAAACATCTTTTAGGGGATTTATTCCATGCCTCTAAAATTATTTCAGGTTGCTTATATATTTTGAAGGATATACGAAAATCATCTTTTCTTAATATGTATAACACATAATTGGAATTAGAATAAATTGGTTGCTTTACTAAAAATCCCTGTTCTCTTAATTTTTCAATGGCTTCCATCATGACTCTTTCACTTATATTTATGGGAATGTTATACTCATCTTCTAAGTGAAGATTTTGAAATAACACATTTTTATAGCCGATATATTTTACATATCTAACATACTCAAGAATCTTTGAAACATCATCTACTCCACCTTTAAAGCATGTGCAACACATTATATGTGATTGATCATGAAAATGCATTAGATCTTCAGTTGTCATTATTTTATTGTTTTTATCCTTAAATATTCTTTTATTTTCACTATCTTCAACAGCAAGCCTAGAAAAGTAAAAATGGTAGTGATCTAAGCTATTTAAAGAACTATAGGCTTCACGATCTAATGAACAATTGGTTATGATATATAATTTTGGTTTCCTAACGGCTTTCATACTTCTTATTATTTGGGATAATTGGTGTAACTCATCGAGATGAATTGTTGGTTCTCCTCCTCCAATAACAATGTTATTCAAATGATTATATATTCTTTTTAGAGTTTTCATAACTTGGAAAAAATCAAAAGGACATACTTCTTTAAAAGCTTCATTGCGGCAAAATTCACAATGCATATTACAAACTCTTTCAAATTCTAAGTAAAGATTGGTTTGCATGGTAATCTTGGAATCATGTAATCTTTTTCTTCCGGCATTTTGCCAATCGTGAATGGAAGTAGGGAGAATAAGTTCATTAATGGGTGAAGATTTCATGAAACATAGATACCATTTTCTAGCAGTTTCTTTATTTAATTCTTTATAAGAAATACTTAAACTTAGTTTATTAAAATCACATTGTTCAAACAAAATAGCTGTTAACATCTTTTTATCCAAATAAGTTAAATCAAGTTCATCAAAACAAATATTCCAGATTACACCTTTAAAGAATTTTAGATATTGCTCCTGACTTACTAAATAAGACTTAATATCTTCATAAAGCCTTTTTAGTTTTCCTTCATAGTCATACTCTAAAAAATTTAAAAATTGTTGGTAATATTCCTTAAACTCTTCTTTTGTTACCTCATCTTCGTGGGAGTATTTATACTTATTAGAAAAATAGGCTGATATTACTTCAACAAGTTTTCCTGAAGAAATTTTTATATTGGGATTGTTTTCTAAAAATTGTATATCGAGGTCAGCATAGTCAAAGTAATCTATAGGTTTGTTTTCATAAAATTCAGGAAGAATTGTTCCCTCTTTTAAATTGACATATTGTGCTCCTTCTTGTCTCCCTGCAAATCCCCATTGATTAGGGCATAAGGAAAAAACTTTGTTATTGCGAAAATCTACTTGCAAATTAGTATTTCGAAAATTGGCTCCACTAAAATTAACATTTTTAAAGTCCTCATCTGTAAGATGAGAAAAATCACAATTTTCAAAGTTACATTGTTCCAAACTTCGTTCATGAAAAATAGGAAAATATTCTTCTTGCAGTTTAGTAGGATAAAATTTGATACCTGTATTTTTAAAATTGGTATGAAAAAAGCTGGCATTTTCCCATACTGATGGATCAACATCACTTAAATCGACATCACTAATATCATAATGATATAAGCATTGATATTTTAATTCGCCATTTGCATCAAATAATTCACTTTTATCTGTTATCTTCTTCTCATATTCCACAAACATCCCTCATAATTGTTTTTTATTATATCATAGGGTTATGATAAATAGAAGTAACTTTTTTAGGGAAAGAAAAAAGTTTAGAGATTATCTAAACTTTTATTAAAATGGCATTTTCATATTTCCATTAGTCATTTGTTTCATCATTTGCTTCATTTGTTCAAATTGTTTAAGTAAGCGATTGATTTCTTCGACACTTCTTCCGCATCCTTTTGATATACGTTGTTTGCGAGAGTTCTTTAAAACTTCAGGATGTCTTCTTTCATATGGAGTCATTGATAAAATAATAGCTTCAATGTGGGACATGTCCTTAGGATTAATACTGATA
>CAMWQX010000272.1 GCA_947176475.1 uncultured Bacillota bacterium | reverse complement strand
GTTCTATATTATATTCATCTAAGATTTCTCTAGATTTATTCAATACCTCTCTCATAAATTCCGGTGTTGGAGCATCTTCATCTTCACTATTAGGTACATATGGACTTAACACCGGCATACAGCCAACCTTACATAATTCCAAAACGGCAGCTAAAGAATCTTCCATACTCTCAAGACCAATTATAATACAAGATCTTACATTTTCTTTGCCAAATATTTCTACAGCTAATCTAATAAATTCAAAGTAATTATCTTTTCCTACCATATCTTTTTGAGGGATAAGATTCTTCCTTATCTCATCATTATATAATTCTAAATTTATCGATAAACCCGTTATCTTCCAACTCTTAAGCATGTTTAAAAATTTGCGATACCCATCAATATTATTTTCTTCTATACTAAGACCTCTTGGAACTAACATAACGTCTATAGGATATTTATCCCCATACTTTTCCCCAAAATATTTATATACGCTGTTTAAATATTCATAACTTTCATTTTTCGGTAAAGGACTTCCACCACTTATCAATACATGTCTAAATCCTACATTATCTTCTGCATACTTAAATCCTTCATCTAAATTTTTAATAGAATGCTCAAAATAACCTAATTTATTTATATCACAAAATTTACAACGATTAGCACATCCCTGTATTGGTTGAAGTCTAAGTCTATCTCCATGGATATTAACAACCGTTGTAACCAATACTCCACTAGATAAAGACACTTTATTTAAAGCAAAATCCGGTGGTTGAATAATCTTAACAGGACAAATATCTATTTCCTGACATTTTAATAAGAAATCATTATTTCTAAAATCAATTACATATTTACTATTCTTATTCAAATTGGCATTAACATATAATCTATCATCAAGTAAAATCATTAATCCTTTTGTTGTAATATAATCATCATTGTTAACCTGCCCATCTCCGCCTTTTTTCAAAGCACCATAACAGCTATCACTTATTGATACACCATAGAATAATAAATCTAACTTATATTCATACAATTCCTTTATCATAGTTTCTCTTCGCCTTCTTACCCCTATTGTATCATAAAAATCTTTGTTTTCTAAATTTACAAATCATCTTTTACACTGTTGTTTAAATAAGCTAATTATTTGGATTTACTGGAAGTTTTTTCTTTTTCTGCAAATTATTTAAAATTATATTTAATCTCTCTTCATCATCCATCAATGGATTTTCTATCTTCATATCCACTAAATCATAGGCAAGTTCATGCATATAAGGATATTTAGAAAAACTCTTTTTTAACTTTACTCCATTTAACAAAGAATAAAAAGCATCATCACGCAAACAAAGATATTTTCCATCTTTACAAACCGAAAGGTAATCCTTTATATCATCTGTATGTCCGCCACAAGAACCAGTAGAGCCCTGATTTTCTAACCTCTTCTTATTATGTATACTTGCCACAATATTATATTTCTTACTAAATAAATCTAGGGGATATACTCCCATTGCTACTGCCATATAAGAATTATCTAATAAAGAACCATAAATTAAACTTTTATGATATCTACCTGTTGCTACTGCCATACCAAAATCATCTTCAACAACTTCATCCATTAGGACATATACTTCTCTTTCTTTTAAAGATAAATATTTTGCCAAAAACTTAAGAAACACATCTTTTTCAAAAGTTGTTGCATCTTCAAAAATACCTAAGCATCTTTGTATTTTCGCCTTAATAGTTGCTAACTGTTCTTTTAGTTCTTTTCTTTCCTTTTTTAATTCTTTTCTATTTGAATCAAAAAGTTTTATTTGCATACTTTCTAATTTTTTAGAAATTTGTTCTTCTTCTTCTCTACATGTATCTAAAAATATTAATATATCTTGTGCGCAAGTAAATCCTTTATAATTATACATAATAACCTCCTGAAATGCCTTTATTTTATCATACTTTTAGGCATAATAAAACTCCAAATCATTGGAGTTATTTAACCGTTTTTAATTATGTGGATATTTTTTCTTTTTGGAATAATCTCTTAATATCTTACTTAATCTTTCCGCATCCGTTAAACTAGGATTTTGCAGTTTTAAATCTACTAATTCAAAAGCTAAATCACATAGATACGAATAACCTTCATATCCCTCATCTAAAGATGCTCCATCCAAGAGAGTATACTCCGTCTCATCATCTAAAAAACATATGTACTTTCGATCTTTACATACCCTAAGATATTCATTTATATCATCAGTATCTCCGCCAAAAGTTCCCTTTTCTCCTTGTTTTTGTAATATTCTCTTATTATTTACTGTCGTGACTATTTGATAATCTGTACTCATACTATCAAAAGATCTTGCTGTAAATCCTAATGAAGTATCATCTTCAGATACGAACATTGCACTATATTCTACCCCTTCTCTTAAAGTAAGATATCTTACTAAGAATTTTAAGAAAAGACTCTTATTAAAGGTCGTACTACCCTCTAATATATCCACGCATCTTTCAATCTTAATATTAATATTTTTTAATTTTTCCTTTAATTCTTTACGTTCCTGTCTTAACTCTTTTCTATCCGGATCAAAAAGGCCTATCTTTATTTTATCTAATCTTTTAAATATCTTCTTTTGTTCATCTTCACATAATTCTAAAT
>CAMWQX010000271.1 GCA_947176475.1 uncultured Bacillota bacterium | reverse complement strand
TTTGTAAACACTCCTACCAATTAACAAAACTGTTATCTTTATATGTTTTTTCTAAAAATATTTAATGAGAGGTGGATAATGTGAAAAAAAATGAAAAAAAATTAATAAATCTTGTTCTATTATCTTCGTCCATCCTTTTATTAAATATTTTTATAAAGAATATATTAACGGAATATCTCCTTTTTGTGTTTTTAGGAATAGTATTTGGTATTTCTTACTATTTATTGGGATTTGAACGTACTAGGATACAAGATAAAAAGAAAGTGCTTGGGTTTGTTACCGTCTATTCTTTTGCTTTTTTTATTCTATTATATGGCCTAGGATTATTCACGGGTTATTTAAAAAATAGTTATAGTTTAAAGCCTTTGATGATTCTTAAAAATACCGTTCCCGTTATTTTAATAATTATCATAAGTGAAGTGTTAAGATCAAATCTATGTCGCAAGGGAGAAAATAGTAAGTTAATTTTAATATCTATTATTATTTTCTTTACTCTTGTTGATATTGTGCTATCACAACATCTTTATGATATTAGTACGATAGGTGGAATACTAGGATTATCAACAGTTGTAATTATACCAAGTATATTTAAAAATATTCTTTTAAATGATTTAAGTTTAAAATTTGGTTATTTACCAGGTATGATATACGCTTTAATATTTGGTGTATACGTCTATATAATGCCAATCGTGCCAAATTTAAATGATTATTTAACATCGACAGTTATGTTCTTACTTCCCTTGGCTTTAAAGATTTTAGTTGATAAAAGATTTGAAGAAAAAGAAGAAGATGAAGATTTAAGAGATAAGAAATATGTAAGTAAAGCTATTAATGCCTTCTTAATTGTCATTATGGCTGTTTTGATAGCATTATTTAGTAATTTATTTCCTATATGGATAGCAGCTGTTGGATCTGGTTCTATGGAACCAACCATTATGACTGGGGATGCCATTATTGTTGATAAAACAGTAGCGAAAGATGTTAATAAACTAAAAAAAGGTGATGTCTTAGTGTTTAAAATACAAGACACCATATATACTCATAGAATAATTGAGATAAGAGAGATAAATGGAACTAAAGCCATGATAACTCAAGGAGATAGAGAAGGACAGGCTGTCGATAGATGGGTAGTTACTCCAAAAGATGTCATCGGTGTTGTTAAGTTTAAAATATCATATGTTGGATGGCCAACTATATGGTTAAGTAGAATGATAGAGGGATAGTATGAAAGAAAAAATAAAGTATTTTAGTACAGATAAAATGTACCGATTAAATCATTTCAGTAATCGCAGATTTAATTTAAAAGCAATATCTTATTGCTTCCTAGTAGCCACATTTTTTATTCTATTTACTGGGGTATTTTTAATTAATTTATCTGTTGATAGAGACGGTAATGCAGCTAATGTTCACTACAGTGAAAATGGAAATGCCGATTATACTGTTCATCTAAAAGATAATACCTTCTATGAAACAAGTTATTTAACTAGTGGAATGCAGTATGTAGCTAGTTTAATCAATACCATAAATACGAAATTTAACTATGAAATCCATTCTGATAAAAATGTCAATTTCAAATATAAATATAACATAACTGGTAACCTTCAAATAGTAGATCCAGCAGATAGTACCAAAGTTCTTTATACGAAAACTGAAAAACTATTAAATGAAGTAACCGAAGAGACTAATTCCAATAATTTTGTTATAAATGAAGATGTCATAATTGATTATGCTAAATACAATAATTATGTTAATGCCTATAAAAGAGAATATGGTCTATCAGTTGATAGCAAGCTTATATTAACTATGTCTATATTTGTTGAAGGTGTAAGTGATGTATCTAGTGATAATATCAATAAAAATGGTACATTACAAATAACTATACCATTAAGTGAACAGACAGTAGATATTGCTATTGATACAGCATCAATAGCTAATTCTGGATACCTTTCGGCTGGTAAAGGATTTGTTATAAAAAATTACTTTTTATACATAATGGGAATAATTACTATTGTTGTATCCGTTATATGTTTAATAATTGCTGTTAAATTATTTAAAGAATTTAATTCATTTAACATCTATAACAATACTGTTAATCGTATCTTAAGAGATTATGATCGTCTAATTGTTAATGGACAAGTAACTATCGATGAATCTAAATATAGTAATATCGTAATACCTGAAACATTCGAAGAAATGGTCGATGCTTCACAAAATTTAAAATCTCCAATTCTTTTCTACGAAGTTATTAAGGGGGAGAAATGTTTCTTTGTCATAACTAAAGATGATACTCTTTATAAATATCGTCTAACAAGAGCATATTTAGAAAGAAAAGGAATAGAGAATAACCAAAATAATTAAGTTATAAATTAATGTAAGGGAAGTGGTGAATATATTTAAGTTAGAGACTAAATACTTATGGGTAATTGTATTCATACTTATATGTTCCATATCCATTGTATGTGCTTCCTATAATCAAACAATGTATATCAGTGGAGAAGCCTATCTTCGCGTTGCTGAAGAAATAAGAGTAACTGACATAAAGTTACATGAAGCAACTGATGATGCTTATGAAACATATAAAAGTCAGTATTCTAAGAATTCTACTAATATGTATATATCTTTACCAC
>CAMWQX010000270.1 GCA_947176475.1 uncultured Bacillota bacterium | reverse complement strand
TTTAAAAGGTAAGAAACGAGAGTTATTAGATGCTAATAAAAATGTTGCTCCTACTGTTGAAGAAGTTAAAGAACCAAAGATTGAAGTAGTTATTGAAGACGCTACAAACATATTCAAAAATGAAGAAGAGATTCTTTTAAAAAGTGGCAAAGAATTCTTAGAAAACGGATTAGTTGATTCTCTTGAAGAAGGCATTATTACCTGTGCCACTATGCTACGTGGATTAAGATATCGCAGGACCGAAAAAGATGATGATGGTAATACCAAAATCATTTTTAAAGACATTTCTTTAAATAACGATCAACCTAAATCTTTATAACTATCCTATTTTCTTTATTAATTTTTGATATTCATTTTTTATAGTATCATATTTTTCTTTATTTTTTAATTTAAATGCTCTATATTCGCTAGCTAACTTCGGAGCATCATCCCTATATAAAGAAGATGCTAACAAATCCTGTTTAAATCTTGTATCATATTCATTTAACAAAAAGAAACCCCAATCATAATCTGTTTTATCATAATATGTATCATAATTTACTCTACTTATTACATAATCTGTATAATTAAAAATTAAGTCGCTAGATAATAGCATTGTCTCATCAATTACACTTCCTACTCTATGATGTTGCATATCAACTATATAAATTCTTTTTTCTCTTTTACTTTTTACAATATTAACTGTATGATTAGGAGGCTCCTCCGTCGGTCTATAATTAATGACGACTTTTACTTTGTCATATTCTCTTACAAGATGAATACTTTCTTTGCTATACGGATCCACATTACTTTTAGCATCATCAACGCACCTTCGAAGTTCCTCAATTGTTACAGAAGTACTCTTCAAATAATAACGCGTTTCCATATTGGGACTATATAAAAATAATTGTGAACTATCATAACCCAATCCCGCATAGACATGGGATAAAAAATCTGTGGTATTCCTACAAACCCCATAATCAGCTAAAATAACACTACCTTCAATATCCATAAAAATAATATTCTTCTTTTCCAAATTAATAATACTTTCCGGAATGCCATTAAAAAATTGCCCGCTAGATAAATAACTATTCACGCACATATACCAAAACACTTCAAATACTTTCATCGGATCATCATCAATTTCCAATTTAGTATAAAATTGACAAAGTTCACAAACAACATCTTCATATATTTTAACAATCGTCTTCATTTCCTCTGGCATAATCTTCCTCCTCTCTTTTAAAATTAATAAATTATTAAGACATATTATAACTTAAAAATACTAATATATCTATTTTTTTGATATAATTATAGATATTAGGAGGAAATTATGAAAAATGTAATTATAACGGGTGGTGCTAGTGGAATCGGACTTGCTACTGCTAAAAAATTATCTGTTAATCATCATGTCATTATCGCCGATTTAAAAGATATTGATGATAACTTTATTAGTAAAAATTTTAATAATACGGAAAACATCTCCTTTTTTAAATGCGATATATCTAAAAGAGAAGATATTATAAATCTTAAACAATATGTCTTAGATAACTTTAAACAATTAGATTACTTAGTATGTGATGCAGGTATTATGCCCCTTCCATGTGAAATAGATACTATAACTGATGAAAATATCGACAGAACTATTGATGTCAATTTAAAGGGAACTTTTAAATGTCTAAATATCTTAGGTAACCTTATCAAAGAGACATCAGGATCCGGAAGTATTGTTACCGTTTCTTCTGTTGATGGTGTTATTGGTGAACCTTATGGAGTTATTTACTCAACTACCAAAGCTGGTATTATTTCTCTAACAAAATCTTTTGCTAGATACTTCAAAGGTGACATTCGCGTAAACTCTGTTGCACCAGGTCTTATTGATACGCCACTAACAGACAGTACGGGAGAGGATCCAAGTTGGACGACTGATTATTCCATAATAAAAAGAGTTGGTAAACCAGAAGAAATCGCCGATAGTATCGCCTTTCTTTTATCTGATCAAGCATCATACATAACCGGTCAAGTACTTGTTGTCGATGGGGGATTTACCCTAAAATAAAAACAATCTAAAGATTGTTTTTTTTATGTCTATTTTGATAATCAAGTCTTGTTAAAGTATAATATTCCACTTTTCTATGCATTGGAACAAAACCATTTTTCATGGCGATTGCTGCACTTCTTTCATTTGTTGGATGAAGTCTTATAATCTCCACATCTAAAGTAAATAAATCTTCTACCATAATACTTAAAACCAACTGCCCTATTCCTCTATTTTGGTATTCTGGAATAATATGATATGTTAAACCACAATTTTTTTCAAATACATTAGCAGAAAATCTTCCCACTACTTGATTTTCTTCATTAATAACATAATAAAAATGCAGATTATCAATTATCTGATCATTTTTCAAAAGATAATATTGCTCTCCATTCTTAGTCACAGGCATAGGTATCTCGTGGTAACTCATATAATGCTTAAAACGGTGTTGATAAGGTTCCATTTTATCAACGACTTTTTTTAGTTCCAACACCATAATCACTTCCATCCTAACAATATTATACAATAATCTAAAAATTAACTGCAACAAAAAAAGATCAGTTTACCTGACCTCTTTATTTGGCATAATTATCTTTCTTTTTCTCATCTAAAT
>CAMWQX010000269.1 GCA_947176475.1 uncultured Bacillota bacterium | reverse complement strand
CAATATTTCTAAATTATATTTATATAGTAATAGAACAATTGAAGATATCCGCGCTTTGAGTGTCGATGATATCTTAACTCGCAGTTTCCATCTTGAAGAGGAAGAATATTATACCGTTGAAAACACGATGCAACTATTGATGTGCTTAATTGATTCCAATATTGAATTTAAAGATATCCAAAATGGCTCTGATCTTCACAAAATAATTTATAGAAATTTAAGAAAATATTTTTCTTCCGAAGATGAATTCAATATCTTTGTTCTAAAATTATGTGTAATGTCGCATTCGACATTTGATCAATACTTTAACTTTTTCATTCAAAGTATTCAAGAAAATGGTATAACTAATGATGATTTCCTTCGCTATGCGGCTTTAGTAAATTATAACAATCGTAGAAGACACATTAGTATCGACTATGCTGACAGTACCAATTATATTGATTCTAAAGAATTAGCTAAGATGACCGAAGAGGAATATAAGGACATAGTAAGTGCTAGTGAAGAAAATTATCTTTTTGGCAATATGGATTATCAAAAATACTTTAAGCAAATTGAAGATATTCTTGCCCAAAATGATTTAGGTTATGAGCTTCTTTATAATAAAGACTGCAAGGTTGAATGGGTTTATGGTGAACGTGAAATAATTGCCGAAGGCGCTTCATCTTTTATAAGTGCCCGAGTCTTCCCAGAAATGATGGAGTATAATGGCACATACGTCATCTTCTATGAATATCCGGATGATTATCAAGATGGTGTAGCAGTTGATGTATTTACCAATATTAATAATGAGACAATGGCTCGTGAACATGAGGGATTTAAAGCCGAGATAATCGACCCCATAACGGGTAAGCCTCGTATTATCTATGTTGTCGATATGGGTCCTTCTAAAGATGGGTATTCTTCTATCCGCTTTATGATCGATGCTGAAACCTTCAACAAAACCCATAATAATCCATCGACAAGTACCTTAACATTAGGAGGTCAACAATGAGTAAATATATATATCTAGGAACTAATGGTGATCATCTTTTATATTATAATAAGGCTAAAGATGAATTCTATTCTGCTGAAAAAGGCTACTTTGATATGGAGATAGATGATGACTTTTGCATATTAGATGAATTTCCATCACCTGATCAAGAGGCCAAAGAAAAAGCTGCCTTGATTACTAATCCCTATGAAATAGCAGCTTTAAAAAAGGCTTATGCCAGTATAAAAACCTATGAAAATAAAAATGACAAAATGCAAAGAGCAATTAAAGTATTAAGTAAAAAATCCGAAAAGTCAGCTCTTGAACAAGCCAAAAGAAAAAAGAAAGCCTTCTATTTTAGTTGTATCTTTCTTGCCTTTATCGCTTTTCGTCCCCAAATACATTCCTTAGTTGATGCAGCAGGAATTAAAATGGAAAGTATGATTGATGATTATCATCGAAATCATCAAAATGATGAGAAACATCTTGAAGAATTTTATCAAAGTGTCCAAAAAAATGCTACTATGAGTGATGAACTAAAAGAAGTCTTCAATGCTATCTTCTTAAATCTTACTAAGAGTGATGCTTATCTTTCTGATTCTAAAGTTCGTGACATATGTCATCGCTTAGAAAAATTTGATTTTAATAATTATAATGAAAATACTTATCTTTATACACTTCCATATATTATCTTAGGAGAAAATAATGATTTTAACTACCTAGTTACCGATGCCTTAGCCGAGAGTATTAACAATCGTGAATCAACTAATCCTTCGATGTTTGGTATGTTAAATATCGGAGCCAATGATAAATTGCTAACGAGTATTTTTACCCATGGAGAAGAGGGTTATATTAAAGAATTAGCAAGAATATATAACACAACCGAAGATAATATCCAAGATTTATTATCTATTATTATCTCTTCTAGGAAAACTGCCAATAAAGATTTACAATACTCTTTAAAAAAGAATTTTCATCAAAAATTTGGAAGTATTCTTTTAGATTATTATCGTAATAAAGCGACAAGTGATTATCGTGAAGTTGATCATCTTATTTTATCTAGTCAAATATTTGATGGAGACTTTAATGTTAATTATAATATGTTCTCTGATATGACAATTATTCATCATAAGGATGCCATCTATGGCGAATATGATTTATATTATGATGCTTTAACTGGAGAAGATATATCTTATCAAGTATATTATGAAAAGTTAGTAGATTTAATTAAGGAAAAAGGCAATAACCTTGATTATAATGACCAAGACTCTCGTTTCTTAATTTATCTTACTACTTTAACATATGATAACTATTGGAACTTTGAACTTGAGGACTTAACACTTCCTAAAACAGCTGAAGAATTAGCTCAAGAGATGATGCTTAACATCTTCTATAGCAACTATGGAAAAGTGCAGATTAATCCGGCTTTCCTTTATTCCTATTTTGCCAAAGGTAAAATCCATCTATCCAATATGATTTCGGAAATAAATATGCCTAACAACAATGCTTTATCAATCGCCTTATTTAAGGAATTTGATCATTGCATACGCATTGATTTAAATAAGCAAGGCGAGTCTCATGATGAGTATAATGCTAAATTAGCTAAAATACTGGATACTATCAAAGAAAATAATGAATCTTTATATGATACTCTTATGACGAGTATTA
>CAMWQX010000268.1 GCA_947176475.1 uncultured Bacillota bacterium | reverse complement strand
GTTTGTATAAACTTGGAGTAATTGTAAATAAATAGGTTACTTTTGAAAACTTTGTTTATCCGTATTTCGGGAAATAAATAAGATAGTTTGCTATAGTATTCAATGAATCGATAATAAACCATTGATAGGCGAGACTAAAAAGTTGACATAGTAAATACATAGGAAGCGACTATATGAAAAAAAGTGAAGACAAAAAGCAAAAAACGATTGCAAAAACAACAAGTAAAGAAGTAAAAAACATAATAAGGCAACTGAGGAATTCTGAAATAAGTTGTTTTTTCGTTCCTGAAGAATATCGAAATGACAAGAATATCATTGATGCTGAACGTAAATTAGGAATAAGAAGGATTGGAAAACGAGGTTATGATATTATAAAAAATTCTTTCTTTGTTGAAGAAGAACTCAGAGATGGAGATCGTGCCAAAAAAGAAGTAACATATTTTGACGATTTTGAGTCATACGCTGCTTTTGTGGATGATGAGATATATGATAATGCTTGTTATTACCAGTGTGATATTTCTAAAATCAGGGCAAGCGTTGATTATGATAGGTTATATGAGAAAAAGTTTTTTGTGGAAGATACAATAGATAATTATATGGTTACATCAACAGATGAAGAAATATCCATTTATTGCAAAGGAGAGCAGTTAAAAAAGCAATGTAAGAAATGGATTAATAAATTTTACGCTTGTTCATCTGTTGATGAGTTCCGAAAAGTGGAACAAAATTATGGAAAATCTAAACTGTCAACTGAATTGGTGGGAAATTCGTGGTATTCAAGAAGACATTATAGAGATTTCTTTATGTGGCAATATATATTTAAGTCACTAAATGATAAAAGTCGATTTAGTATATTGATGGAATATATGTCAGATTACACATGTGCTGAAAGCTTAGTTAGGGAAATATGTACAATATTTGATCCAGATGATGTTATAGCAGCCTATAATTATACAGATAGTTCTAAACAGGGCATATATAATCAGAAAAAGCGGTTAAAAGATATAGCTACTGCTATCAAAAATGGGCGTATAGATAAAAGTGTTCATGCTTTTTTTGATGAATTAAGTCATTATTATTGTGAGGAATGCACATATACATTGCAAGAGGAAAAAGCGTGGAGGAGTGAGGGCCTGCGTCAATTTTCTACATATAGATATTTTGAAACATTTGAAGACTTTATGAAGTATCGCAATGGAGATTTGACTCATTGCGATTTGTCCAAGGATATTAAAAATGAATATGATTTTACAAAATGTAAAGTGGATAAAACAACGAAGTTACCGCTTGTAGATGCTGACAATTTAAGGTATGTTGTTAAAAAGGGTTATTTTGATGACAAATTTAGGATTTTGCAGGCATGGTATAATTCAGACGATGTTCTTGTAAAAAAATATGATCATAATTTTGACTATTTTTTTGATTTTACCGCTTTTTTGAAAGGTGATCTTTCAGACGCTGATTTGTTGCTTTGTGATGGATTAAAGAATTTAAATGATATATCGGTAATTAATTTACAAAATGCAAGAGTTACAAGCGCTATATGTGAAAAATTTGGTATTCCATATGAGCCATATAAAATAGATAATAATAGGCTTGGATCATTCTCCTGCATCGAAGAAAACGAGAAAAGTACAGTGCTGGTATTACAAACGTCCAGAGAATTGGATACATCGTACGAATTTGGTGATTTGAGATTATTAATGACGAGGGAACGAGTATATTATGTTTCAGATATACATTTAATGCATAAATTGAGAGATTTTGAGCCGAAATCAAAAGAAGATGTTGTATATGCTGTTAAATCTATTGTCAGTAATATTGTCAGAGAATCTGGACATACAATTCTGATTGGCGGTGATGTATCTTCAGATTTTTCAATATTTGAGTTGTTTATAAGAATGCTCAGAAGCGAACTTGACAGCAGTAGACGTAAGCCATTAGTTGTATTTATTCTTGGAAATCATGAATTATGGGAATTTTCCCAGAATTCATTTGATGAGATTGTAAAGAAATATAATGATTTGATTGATGAATGCGGAATGTACTTGCTGCAAAACAATATTTTATATCAAGATTCTGAAAGAGTCACGCATAAAATCTCCATGGAGGAAATTTTATCTTTGGAAGATAAGGCATTGCGTGAAAAAATTAGAACGTCAAGAATTACTCTTTTTGGTGGATTAGCATTTTCAGGATGTAATGAAGAATTTAATGCGAATGTTGGTATTTATCGAAATACGATTGATAGGGCCACAGAAATTAAAGAAAGTAAGAAATTTGAGGAACTATATAAAAAAGTCTGCTCAATTTTTTCAGATAAGAATCTGATTGTATTTACACATATGCCTATGGATTGTTGGAGTGACAGTGTGGATTATCATAGGAACTTTATATATGTTAGCGGACATACACACAGAAATTATTTTTATGATGATGGAGACATACGCATATATGCAGATAATCAGATAGGCTATAGAAATATCCAGACACATATGAAGTGGTTTGATACAGAAAATGATTATGATTATTTTGCCGATTATGAGGATGGAATATATGAAATTACTGGACAAGAGTACAAAGAGTTTCATCGTGGAAAAAATATAAGGATAAACTTCAATAGAGAAGTGAATGTTCTTTATAT
>CAMWQX010000267.1 GCA_947176475.1 uncultured Bacillota bacterium | reverse complement strand
AAACTAGGATATGTCTCTCAAAAAGCATTCATGTTCACAGGTACAATTAATGAAAATGTTTCTTATGGAAAAAGTAAGAGTAAGAAAACTAAAGAAAAAATCGAAGAAGCTATCAAAGTTGCTCAAGGTGAAGAATTTGTCCTAAAGATGGATAAAAAGTACGATTCACATATTGCCCGTGGCGGAACTAATGTCTCTGGTGGACAAAAGCAAAGATTATCTATTGCTAGAGCCATAGCTCGTGATCCTGAGATTTATATCTTTGATGATTCCTTCTCAGCTCTCGATTATCAAACTGACGCAACTTTAAGAAAAGAATTAAAAAAACATACTAAAGATTCAACAAGTATGATAGTTGCTCAAAGAATTGGTACTATCATGAATGCTGATAAAATCGTCGTATTAGATAAGGGAGAATGTGTGGGAATTGGAACCCATAAAGAATTATTAAAAAAATGCGCAGTTTATAAAGAAATTGCTCTTTCTCAACTATCAAAGGAGGAATTAGAAAATGCCTAGACCACATAGACAACCTGAGAAGTCTAAAAACTTTAAAGGTTCCATGAAAAGATTATTTTTAAGTCTAAATAGATGGCGCTACTTGCTTATTATTGCTCTTATTCTAGCTGCTGTAAGTTCTATCCTTTCTATAATATCTCCAAATATCTTATCGGATTTAACTGACACTATAACAGAGGGTATGATACCTAAAGTAGAAAATATTAAAGATATTGGTGAAAATATTGGAACTTCTTTCACAGAAGAAAATATCAATAAAACTGTCCTTTTTATCATGGATAATCCCGATATAAGTGATTGTGATAAACAGGCTTTTTCCACAGTACTTTCTCAAATGAGTACAAGTGAGAATCCTCAAAAACTATTACTTAATCTACCAGATAATCTCTTAATTCATTTCTTTAATGATTTAACTTTCGAGCAGGAAAAGATAACACCACAAGATCAACTAGATTTTATTAGACTAACCTCAAACATAACTGATTATTCCAATAGCGATGAAATGTTAAAATTAATAGATAGTTTGCCAAAATCCATTTATGAAGTAATAAAACCTTCTATTGATATGATGAAGATAAAAAATATTGGAACAATTCTAATCATAATCTTCTTGCTATCTGCCATATTTGGTTTTATTCAATCTTACACTATGGCAACCGTTTCTAATAATTTTGCTAGATATCTAAGAAGAAGCATTACAACTAAGATAAATAAATTGCCACTTGCCTATTTTGATACTCATGAAACAGGAAATGTCTTATCTATTGTAACTAATGATGTCGATACCATAGGTATGCAAATGAATCAAAGTTTAGCAACTCTTGTTAGCAGTGTAACTTTATTTGTTGGTTCTCTAATAATGATGTTTATAACTAATTATATTATGGCTCTAACCGCTATCATTGCTTCTATGTTTGGTTTTGTTCTTATGTTTCTTATTCTTGGTAAATCCCAAAAATATTTCAATCAAAGACAGACAGAACTAGGTAATATGAATGGTTATATTGAAGAAATTTATAGTGGGCATAACATTGTCAAAACTTATAATGGAACAGATATAGCTATTAAAGATTTTGATGAATTAAATGAAAGATTATATTACTGTAACCGTAAAAGCGCCTTCCTTTCTGGTTTAATGCAACCAATAATGGGCTTTGTTGGAAACTTCGGTTATGTGGCCGTATGTATAGCTGGGGCCTTACTAGTAATGAATAACCATATAACATTTGGTGTAATAGTTGCATTCATGATTTATATAAGATTATTTACCAATCCACTTTCACAAATTGCTCAAGCTATGTCTAACTTACAATCATCAGTAGCAGCTGGCGAAAGAGTATTCGAATTCTTAGATGAAAAAGAAATGCCTAATGAAGAAGATAAAAAATCTGAATTAGATAAAACAAAGGTTAAGGGAAATATTGAATTTAAAAATGTTAAATTTGGTTATAATGATTCCCGTATTATCATCAATGATTTTTCAGCCGAAGCTAAATCTGGTAAAAAGATTGCTATTGTTGGTCCAACAGGGGCTGGAAAAACAACTATGGTTAACTTACTTATGAAGTTTTATGAAATAAATGCTGGAGATATTTTAATTGATGGTGTCTCAACGAAAGATTTAACAAGAGAAAATATTCATGATTTATTTATCATGGTATTACAAGATACTTGGTTATTTGAAGGAACCATAAGAGATAATATTAAATTTAACAAACCTGATGTAACCGATGAAGAAATCTGGGCAGCTTTAAAGACGGTTGGCGTTGATCATTTTGTTAAGACTCTTCCAGGTGGATTAGATGCCATAATCGGTGATAATGAAGCCATAAGCCAAGGACAGAAACAACTTTTAACTATTGCTCGTGGTATGGTTGAAAATGCGCCATTCTTAATTTTAGATGAAGCCACTTCTAATGTTGATACTCGTACTGAGGAATTAGTTCAAAAAGCTATGGATAAATTAACAGTTGGAAGAACATCATTTATCATTGCTCATCGTCTATCAACAATTAAAAATGCTGATATGATCCTTGTTATGAAAGATGGTAATATCATTGAAATGGGTAACCATAAAGAATTAATGAAGAAAAATGGTTTCTATGCTGACCTTTATAATTCTCAATTTAAAA
>CAMWQX010000266.1 GCA_947176475.1 uncultured Bacillota bacterium | reverse complement strand
TAATTAGGTAATTTTTATAAAAACATATCAAAAATAAGTAATTTTACTAACTTAAAACTCCCCTTATAATTTATCAAAAAAGGCCCCAAAAGGCCTATTTTTAGGCAAAAATACTTAAATTTTAACTATTTTAGCCAAATTTGGGCTTGCAAATTTGACAATATTAAAAAAAAATGTTAGTATATAGCGCAATTCAAGGGGGAATTGGTTATGAAATTAGGTAGAATTTTAGGGGTTATTCTATCAGTTGGTATTGTTGCATTTGCAGTTGCATATGGGAAAGTTGATTCAATGGAAAATAATGGTCCAATTGAATTAGCTAGCGCTAATGGAGTTATTAGTGATGAAGGAGTTGAATTTGGTAACGTTGTTCTAGATATGGACAATAACAAAAACGTTAATGTTGTTAAATTCACAAACACTAATAGTTATCCAGTAGAATTAGGAACATCAAGTATTGATATTATTTGTACAGGATCAGGAGAACATAAAGCAGAAGATGAATTAATCGTATCTAAAAATATGAAAATAAAGGCTGCTTTTGCTGAATCAGAAAATGGTACTAAATATGACTCAATATTAGTTAAGAAACATGAAACTGTATATATCTTTGTTGCTAGCGAATATGTCGGTGATGAATATCCTATGAACGAAGTTAACTGTAATTATAATGTTAACATTCAATCACAATAAGACATTTGACAATATAATGAGTGTTTGCTATAATAAGGCGCATAAGTTTTGAGTGGATAGATAGCAAAAAAACTTAAACAAGAATAAAAAGGGGAGTTTTATATGAATAAAAAAAGGGGAAAAGGAAAAATACATCCAAGGATTATTGCTGAGGCATCTTTAAAAATATCAGGGTTGCTATTGACTCTTGCTGTTGGAGGATGGGCATTATCTCATTTTGATGAATTAAAGAATTTTGATCCAAGTGATATTGCTAAATTCTTAAATAATGATAAAAACATTGAACAACAAGAAGATTATATAGTCGATGCCGGACAATATGGTGAAACAGAGGATAATGAAGAAGTAAAAGAAGAAACTTCAAATGAAGACATTTCAGAAGAAGTACAAAATACCGTTTCATATCCTGATATACTTGATGAAGTAGATTTCGAAAGAACATCAAGTGAAATATATGATATGGGCGTTGAGCTTCCAACTATTGACTGGAATAAAGTCAACGAAGCTAACGAAGAAGCAAACGCATGGATTTATCTTCCTGGTGTAGGTAGGGGAAAAGGATTAAGCCTTCCCGTTGTTCAAGGAACAGATAATGAATATTACCTACATCATGATATAGATGGAAATGAAGATTCAAGAGGTACATTATTTATCGATTGGCGAAATAATCCAATGGATAATGGAACTCAAGAATTAAGTGATGTAACATGTATTTTCGGACATAATATGAAATCTGGATCTATGTTTGCATCATTAAGCAATTATAAAACTCAATCATTTTATGATAGACATCCATATGGTGTAATAATTGCTGAAAATGGCGATGTTTATAAAATTGATTTCTTCGCTGGAGTTATCGTTGATGGATCAGATGAATTAAATGTCTATGCATCAGACTTCATTGATGAAAGTCAATTTAGAGATTACTTTGACAATATCATAAGTAATTCGACATTTACAAGTGACTGTAATGTCCAATTTGGGGATAAAATAGTATGTCTACAGACATGTTCTTATGAATATAGTGGAGCAAAGTTCTTGCTATATGGTAGACTTACAAAACAATTACAAAATGAACAAGAAGTACAAAGTGCTTTAGGAAAGTAGAAAAGAGGTAATGGTAATGAAAAATTTAAAAAATATTAATTTAAAACTTTTGGCAATGCTTTTAACAGCTGGAGTTGCTTTTTCTAGTCCAATGGCTGTTCATGCTGAAGAAGGCGATATTCTTTATATTCAAGAAGAAGATGAACATGTACAAGAAGAATTAACAGACGAAACTATTAATGATATGATAGAGGCTGCAGAAGCTGCTGAAGAAGCGGGTAACGAACTTGGTGAAGGATTAGGAGAAAGTGTAGCAGGAGCCGAAACAGGATCAGAAACTGGTGCTGAAACAGGTACGGAAACGGGAACAGAAACAGGTACAGAGACAGGAACTGGAACGGGAACAGAGGAAGAAGACAAACAAAAATTTGATCCAAATCAATTCATTGATGCTGATAATTGGTCTCAAGAAATAGACGCTGAGGAAAATGCTGGAGAATACATTCCTGACACAGTGTTAACTGAATGGGAAAGAAAACATCCAACAACACCAACGCCAGAGCCAAAACCAACACCAGAGCCAACACCACAACCAACACCAGAACCAACACCACAAAATACACCAGAGCCAACACCAGAACAATCAACTCCGCCATTAACCGAAACACCAACACCAGCACCAAAAACTGCTGATTCCGGAATAAAATGGTTACTTGCTGGAGGTGGATTATTTGGAGTTGGATGGATTCTTTATAAGATTGCCGATATAGGTAGTTTACTAATGGATAAAAACGATGACTTTGATGCTCAAGATGACTTAGATTTAGATGACGAACCAAAAAAAGTTGTTGGATCAAGAAAAAAGAAAAAAGAAAAAAATAAAACTAAGAGCTGTCTCATATACACATATCCGA
>CAMWQX010000265.1 GCA_947176475.1 uncultured Bacillota bacterium | reverse complement strand
ATATAGCATAAGCTACCCCTTCATATACTAAAATGTTGAATGAGGTAATACCCGAAAATACTCCTCCAAAATTTCTAAATGGCATATTTTCATATAAAAGCGTGCTTATTGGGTTCTTTAAATAATAAGCTAGGACGAATACTAAAAGGGTTCCAATAAGCGATATAATTGTGGAAAATCCACCATATTTCCATCCACGGTAAGCTCCGATAATGATGACAATTATAGCTACTAAATCTAGCAAATTCATATTTTCACTCTCCTAATTTCATTATACTAAATATATTTAAAAAAACAATAAATTATGTTATATTATGTCTAGGTGATTGACAGTGAAGCAACAAACGATTGTATTTAAAGTTTCGGATAATTTAAAAAAGGAAATGATTGAGTTTTATCAAGACCGTGCCGAGGATAAGAAACCGCCCTATTCGGTATTTCAAGTTAAAGATTATGATTGTGTTATAACTTTATATGAATCAGGTAAAGTAATGTTTCAAGGATTAGGTGCGGATATTGAGGCTAGTTATTGGACAGAACAAGAACGTGTTATCAACAAAAGAGATGTCGAAGCCGAGATAAATAAGGATAAAGAGAAAAAGGAAAAGAAACAAGACGAACTTAATGATACGAGATTTAAAGGTATTCCGACAATTGGTTCGGATGAGGTTGGTACGGGTGATTACTTTGGTCCAATTGTCGTTACAGCTTCATTTGTCGACAAAGCTATGATGAGTAAATTATATGAATTAGGGGTAAGAGATTCGAAGAAGATAACGGATGAAAAGATATTAGCTATAGCACCTACTTTAATAAAAGAAGTACCGCATGTAACATTTATTTTAGATGCTGCTGCTTATAATAAGAATGGCATAACTAATATGAATAAAGTCAAAGCTATTTTGCATAATAAAGTATTAGTAGGACTTACGAAAAAAGATAATTATCCATATGACTTAATCGTCATGGATCAATTTGTCTATCCAAAAAAATATTTTGAACATATTGCAGCAAGCCCAGAAAAAGTTAAGAATATAACATTCACGACTCATGCTGAAGATAAATGTCTATCAGTTGCTGCATCAAGTATCATTTCTAGGTATATTTTCTTAAAAGAGATGGATAAGTTGTCAAAGACATTAAATGTAAATTTACCTAAGGGTGCTGGTGAGGCGGCTGATAAAGTTGGTGCCGAATTAGTAAAAAAACATGGCGAATCAATTCTTTATAGTATTGCTAAACTTAATTTTAAAAATACCGACAAAATAAAAGAACTCTTATAAGTTAAGTAAGAATTCTTTTATACCATAAACTGGATCATATCCGGTTTTTATTTTGATATCTAATGTGCATAAATCAAGAAGAATCTCTTTTAATTGATCTAAAGTATAGATTTTAGAATTTTTCTTCATAACAAATACTCTTCCCGTTCCCGAGTATCCCAAAGCTTTGGCTATTTCTTCATCACTTAAACGATGATTGACGGCATCTCTAACCATATACATATTGGAAAAACTTGATGATAATAGACCAATTAATGCACTTGGTTCAACACCATTTTTTAATAGCACATCTAAAAGTTCGAAAGCTTTGCCAAATTGCTTAGCAACAACGGCATTAGAAAAATTAAAGGTCTCATCATCAACTTCTTTAGAACCATAAGTATTGACAATATCAACAGTAATATGTTTATCGGCTATACTCAATTTATCAATTTCTTGAATCATGATATCTAAGTTATTAACACTATTTTTTAAGATTAAATCATAAGCGGCTGAATCCAACTTGATTTCATGATCTTGGCAATAATTAGTAACTAGTTCTTTCATACTATCTTCACTAATATCGGACATATCAATAACTTTGGCTCCTAAAGCTATGACTTTCTTAGTTAAATCTTTGGTTTTCTTAATATCATCACAGATGAATATCATGATCAAATCTTCGAGTTTAGATGATAAGAAGTCATATAATAGATTGCTATCTTCTTCATAGGCAAATTTGCCACCAAAATACTTAGTATCTTTAATAATTAAACATCTTTTTTCGGCAAATAAGCCATAATATGAGGCATCATCTAAACAATCACGAAGAGTTACGTCATTTAAAGAAAATGAAGTAATATTGGTAATATCTTTAGTAATTTTAGATATTTCATTATTTAAAATACGATAACTTGAACATTTCAATAAAAATATTTCCATAACTCACCTACTTGTATGATAAACTACATTCATACCCTTCTCTTTCATAATAGTTTTTAACTTCATCAACGGTTGATGATGCGTTAACAGGAATAGATTCTATATAAGTATTAAAAAATGTTCGCATATTGATAACGCCTATATATGTTTTAACTTCAACAGAATCCTCATTTTTCTTGATGTCATAATCCAAGTTTTCACTTAATTCTAAGTTATCTTTTATTTCCGAAAAATAATTGAATCTTTCTTCGATATCTTCAGCACTATCTTCCATAATCTTTTCTTCGCGATAAAAGCCATATAATGAGGACGAAACATAACGGTATTTTATAGTTTCTTCATACCCTTGATATTTTCCCGTCTTATTAACACAGACAAGCCAAGTCTCTTTATGATGATTATGACTATAAATAATACTTATTATGCCTAAAAACATAAAGCCAATGGCAATTATTACAATAATTCTTTTTGTATCG
>CAMWQX010000264.1 GCA_947176475.1 uncultured Bacillota bacterium | reverse complement strand
TAATTATGTGTCTTACGCCAATAATTCGATATTTACACATAATAAATTACAGGAATTAATATTAAAGAAAGTTACTTCATATGATGAGAATTTTACTAAGAATATGTCGACATCTTATATAGTTAATACAGCATTTAATGATGTTGGTAAAGTCATGCAAATACCCGATTTAACATTTGATGCGATAACCGAATTTATTGGGATGTTAATTGCTGTTGTGGTACTTGCTAAGGTAAATATATTTATTGGTCTTATTGGATTAATTCTTTGTCTTCTTTCGATTTATACTTTAGGTAAGAATACGAAAAAACGCGATTATTATTTAGCTAATCAAAGGAAACAACAAGATAATGTTTCAGGGTTAATGGGACAAGTATTAGATGGTAGTAAAGAGATTAAATCATTTAATATGAAGGAAGATTTAAATGTTTATTTGGAAGATTATAAGAAGATAAGACGTAAATATTATTTTAAGAAACGTCTATATGATGATAATATAAGTGTAGTTATTCCAACGATTTTGGGGGTTGGAAAGATTGCTGTATATTTAATTATGATAATGCTTATCTTAAATGGGCATTATGAAGTAGGAATGTTAGTTCTTGTCATCGGTTATTATGAAAATATTGAAGCTAAATATGAAAAATTCTACTCATGTATTAATAATTTATCAAGCTATTCAACTCCAGTTGATCGTGTTTATAAAATCTTAAATTATAAGAATAAGAATATGCTGGAATTTGGAGATAATGATAATGACTTTATCGATGGTAAAGTAGAATTTAAAAATGTTTCATTTACTTATGAAAAACAAGAAGTAATGAAGAATGTAAGTTTCAAGATTAAACCAAATAGTTTTACGGCAATAGTTGGTAAAAGTGGAAGTGGTAAATCAACCATATTTAGACTTTTACTTCGTCTATATAAAGCTGATAAAGGTGATATTTTATTAGATGATGAGAATATATGTGATTATACAAAAGAGGTTTATTCGAGTAATGTTTCGATTGTTACCCAAAAGCCATTTATATTTGATATGAGTATAAGAGAGAATTTGAATTTAGTGGATTCAAATCAAGAACATCAAATTGCGGCTTGTAAAAGAGTAGGTATTCATGATTATATTATGAGTTTAAAAGATGGATATAATACGAAGTTAGTAAGAGATGCGGAGAATATATCAAGTGGTCAAAAACAATTAATCGCGCTTGCTAGAACATTATTAAGTCAATCAGAAGTATTATTGTTTGATGAGGTTACATCATCACTTGATATGCGTACATCTAAGCAGATAATGAAGATTTTAAAGGATTTAAAAAGAGATCATACAATCTTGATGATTACACATAAACCAGCACTTATGAAAATGGCTGATGAAATATTAGTTATTGATCATGGACGTTTAGTTGGTAAGGGTACGCATAAAGAGTTGATGGAAGATAATAAATATTATCAAATATTACAAAAATAGGAATGTGCAGAAAATGCACATTTTTTTTGATGATTTTCAATGTGCGAATTTTGCACATTAATAAATTAAAATGTGCGATTTGCGCACATGATGATTTTAATATTTAATTTTAAATTAAAATATTTTTTGCTTGACGTAGGGTTATAAATATACTAATATATATTTTAATTTGGAGGGATATATATGGAAAATAATAAACCAAAACATAATAAGTGTGCGATTTTAGGTACAGCTTTAGCATTAGCAATCTTTACTAGTGCTTGTGGTAAATATAGTGAAGATGTTACAGTAGTAATGAATGAGAAAAAAATCGAGGAAGATATTGAGCCAGTAGTTGAACAAGAGGAAGAAATATCATGGGCAGTATATGATGAAGAGATAGAAATGTATAAAGTCACTTTAGATGATTTCTTAACTAATAGATTGGATTTATCAAAGGAAACTCTTGGAAATCAAGATATCCTTAATCTTATAGAAATGATACGTGAAAAAGCTGGAGAAGAATTCTATATGAAGGATTTGAAAGAGCTTTCCCTTTATAATCAAGATGGTATGAGAGTTTATATTAGATCATATCATGGAAGATCTTTATCGGTTACATTCTATGAGGATGAATTCCCTTATGAGGAAAAATTTCCTATAGAATATGAGGTTGAAGTTGATACTCGTGGTGTAACAACGTGTATGTCGAAAACAAGTGATGAAGGGGCATATCAGTTTTCTAAATATTATGCACGTTTTGATCGTGGTAATGAAACTAGTCGAACTTTTTGCTTTAGAGAAGATAAAGATAATTACTTAGCTATACGTATTCGTAAAGGTTCTGCTTTTGAAAAGAGTACTTTATCTTTTGAATCAGAAATGGCAGAGGCAACAATTAAGATTAGTGATGAAGAATATGAAACATTACATGAGATAATGCTATCATATGTAGATGGTGATGATTTCTATAAATTCTTAAGTGAGAACTTAGATTTATTAAATAAATATTTAGATTTAATTAGAGAAAAGAATGAAGAATATTATGATTATCTATGTGGTTATATAAATAGAAGCATAGAAAAAGGAGAAGTGCTACAATACGAATAGTATTGTAGTTTTTCTTTGTGCATATTTTGCACATGTTGATTTTTATATTTGCAATTTTAGTTGATGTGCTATAATAGATGATTAAGAAAGAAGTGTGTTTGTGTGAAAAAGATATATATGAAATTTGTTGTAAATTTTAAG
>CAMWQX010000263.1 GCA_947176475.1 uncultured Bacillota bacterium | reverse complement strand
GTATTTCTAATTCATAATTTACTAAATCATAATAATATAATCTTCCATTCTCATCTAGATCAACTAAACTGTCATATATTTTAATATTAATATTGTGATAATTGATGGTTTTGGCTTCCATTGATCCTTTTCTCAAAAAGAAACCAATATAGTGATTTATTTGATGATTAGAATATTTATTAAATATAGTTGAGTCAACTTTGTGATTGACATAATAATCTATTTCCCCTTCATAAAGTGAGAAACCAATATCTTTGGTGATTGTTTCATTTCCATCATCCAAATAGAATCTAACATAATACTCGCCAATATAAGCTTCATCGGTATTATTATAATCTAAAGTAAATGTTAATCTTCCGTTTTCATCGTCTATTGCCGTTACATTTATATCTTTAACAGTAAAACCATTTTTAGCTGTAACTTCTTTTCCATTAGAACGGAAAATTTTATATGTCAAACTATCAAAATCATTTTTTTCTAGACCATTATATAGGTATTTAAAATAGAAGACTCCTCCACCTCCAGCATTGATTGTCTTATTGGCTGTTTGAGTTGTCAAAATTATAATTGCTTTATTAGCATTAGTAGTACAGTAGACATCTCCTGATGAATCAGCAGAATATGTACTTGCTTCAAAAGCAGCTAATTGATTTGGGAACTTTGCTTCAAAATCTTCTTTTGTGGCCGTAAAATGGTCAATTATATGCCCACTAGCATCAGTTTCATCGCTTTCAACATCAATATAATAAACAGTTGTGCTAGTTATACGATAGATGAAATAGGTCTTATCATCCTGGGTAAAGGCAAAGACAACATCACCATCTTCGGTATGTCTAATGTCTTGGATAGTTGTTCCAGCATATGATTTATTAAAATCTGTAACATTCATTGTATTAGTCTTTGCATCTTCACGGAATGTAACAGAAGAATTCGTTACCTTAGTTATTTGAAGACTTACTAAAGTGGTCGATGGTGTACGAACATATTGATGTGATTCAACTGGTACTTCCTCGGTAAATGATACATCCTTTCCACCTAATACAAATGTAAATTCTTTAGTTATCGTTCCACGAGAGTCCGAAACGGATGGATTAGAATAAGAAACCGTAAAAGTATATCTTCCTTTTTTAGGACGTAATGTAGTAGTTTTGGAATTTGATATAGTATATACTTTATTGCCATTTGTTGCTGTTTTAGCACTAACAGTGAAGTTTTTACGTTTGGTATAATCATAACCTGATTCATGAACTAAAGTATATGTAAATTTTGTTACATCTATTTCTTCAAATTCACTTAAAGTAATTTCCCATTTATTCACTTTACTTATAGGGTTATTTTTATAATTGGTCTTTTGAACTAATTCTCCCTCAAAATTGTAGTATTTATCAACAAGAGAAAAACTCGTTGTATGACTTATCGTATTACTTTGAGCTTCTAAGTTTTCTCCATCATTACCTTCAATATTATTCATAACACCAATGATTCGCCATAATTCACCATTAAATTCAACATAGTTGTCAGGATTATTACCAACATATCTTATATTGTCATCATCAGTTTCATCAGAGGCCAAGTTAGTCTTATCTGTCTTAGCCATATTTTTAATTTTTTGAACTAGGTTATTAGTAGTTATAGAAGATTTTTTTATAGTATATGGATCATCTTCAGTTCCCGAACCACCAGTTATAACAACATCTGTATCTAAAAATACAACAGGTTGTACCACATATGTACCATAAGCTGCTGTTGTGGTTATAACATTTTGAGCAACATAGTGAACTTGGTAGTCCATAGCGGTTGTTGACGTCATCGTCCATGCATATTTTCCTGCTAGCCAATCCGCATTGTGACAACCGTCGTCATAGGAATTAAGCCCCTTTGATAAACAAGATGACCTATTTGAACCTCCGACAGCAAATCCGAAATCACTTGGATAAATTAAGCCAACATTTCCTTCCCAAGTGCTTGTACTTCCATAGGCACCTGTATCTCCTCTTTCTGTTTCGTAGAATTCAGCAGCAGTGGCTTTATAGGCATTATCGTTTCCACCAATATTCCAAGTGACTTTACTTATCAAATCATGAGATTCTTCAGTTAAACCCATCTCATCGTATGCCCCTGTAGCATTATAATATCTTCCGTTTAAAAGAGCTTGTAATGATGATTTATTCCAATCATTTGTAGCATTTGTTCCCCATGCAATACTTCCAATAGATTCTGCTCTAACTAATTTTACTCTAGATGCTGTTTCTGTTTCCGTCTCAACGGATTCTTCCCATTCGTGATTAACGGATACATTTATAACATAAGAGGAAGCCGTGTAATTTCCTCCACTCTTCATAGCTAAAGTAATCGTCATAGCTTTATTGGCAATATTGGTTTTAGTTATTACAAAACTACTTGTAACATCAGTCCCATTGCGAGTAACTTTAACATTGAAATCATTTTTATCAGTAACGTTTTCGATTCTCGTAATTGGAACACGTATTTCACCTAATTTATTAATATACATCTTATCATATTTAGTACCATCACTTTTTGTTGCAGGAACTAAAGTTGGTGTACCCACAGTGAAAGAAGGAACTTTTTCTTTTGTTGTGAAAACATATTTTTTAGCTAAATCATAAGTATATGAGAAAACACTATTAGGCATATCAAAAACATTTATAGTTACAAATAAAGCAATTATACTAAGAATTATTATTACGT
>CAMWQX010000262.1 GCA_947176475.1 uncultured Bacillota bacterium | reverse complement strand
TGGATAAGAGTCAGGGCTTATATGGAAGATAATTATAATATTGAATTTTATCGCAAATTTAGAAAATTTGTTAAACTATTTATGAAATCTGTCTATAACATTAAAGCCGAAGGATTAGAAAATATTCCTGCCTCTGGAAACTATATTCTATCAGGTAACCATTTAAATATATTAGATTCATGGTTATTACTTGCTTTAATAGATGAAAACTTAAGATTTATGGTTGATAAAAAACTTTATCGTTATAAATCATGGGCTAACTTCTTCTCTAAAGTCGGAACATTCCCTATTGATCCTGATAAAATTGATCTTACCGCTATGAAGACTTTATTTAATCTAATCGATGAAGAGGAAAAAATCGTTATCTTCCCTGAAGGTAAAACTCACTCCTTAAAAGAGGAAGTTCCCTTTAAACCGGGTATTCCTAAAATATCCAGCAAAAAAGGAACTGTTATCGTTCCCTTTGGTATAACTGGATCATACATACCTTTTTCTACTTTAAGAATTAGTATTGGAAGTCCAATTAACTATAAATTACTTGATATTCCCTTAAAGGAATATGACATTCATCTTGAATCCGAAGTAAGACAATTACAAATGAAATCATCCTTACTTTAATACATAATATCCAGGAATTGGATATTTTTTTTCTAAACTTTTTTGATGACTCTTTATTTCTTTTGCCATAAAATCTAAATTAGTTTTAAATACATCGGGATTAACATCCTGCTTTTGATGTTCTAAAACAAATTCATTAAGCATTCTCTTAGGATCATACCCTTCTCTTTCTTTTCTTAATAAATCATAAGCTTCAACATAACCAATTCCATAAAGAAAATTATTAAAAGATCCCTCGGCACATTCATCTTCCTGATATCTAAAGAAAGCTACTCCTTCATCTTCTTCCATTTTATAAGCCTCATCAAACTTATAATTAACTCCGTCACTTATTGTAACTTCTTTCGCTCTTTTTACACCCATCTCATAAAAATAATTTATATATTTAAAGAAGGTTAATATATCATCATCTGCCATATTTCTATTTAATAAAGCATCTTCCCGACATATATGATGTTCCATACAAAAATCAAAAAATGATAATGTCGAATATAAAGTAGCCGACTCTTTAGAAAAACCGGATATTATATTATGATGAGTATCCCACGAATAAGCATAGGCAAGTTTAGCTATAAAAATATGCATAAGTTCATGAATAGTTGTTTCAATATCACTTAAATCATTCTGTGAATGTCTATCTATCGTCATATAATATTCATCAATCATCGGCATCAAATATGCTGCCCCATAATCTATACAACCATCCACTAAGAATACATGTCCATCTTTCAATAAATCCCTATACATGTTATATGCCCAAGGCATCTTTTCTAAAAGATACTCTTTTAAAATAGAAGACTTATCTTTATTAGATAAACTCGTATTTCCATATCTTAAATAACAATAGAAATTTATTTTCTTATACATCTTAATGACTCTTTTAGCTAAAGCTCCTAAATCATCAATATATATACACATATTTTCATAAAGTTCATCAGGAATCAAAGACATCATATCTTCTCTTAAAGGGACATCTTTAATTCCAACATCTTCTAATAAACTTGCTAAAAAAGAATAATCATAACCATAGAGAAAAGCCATACTTTGACTATGGACACCTCTCGCCGATATTTCTAATTTTCTTACTGTTTCTCTTATTCTTTTATCAACCATTTTAATCCCCTATAATTTTTAATCTTCTTGTATTTTTGTCGTTGTTGTTGTTGTTGTCGTTGTTGTTGTAGTCAACTTTAAATTAACCTTATTTTCTACACCTAACTTTTTTCCTAGATATTCAAAATAATTATTTTTAATAACGGCATTACTAACATTTATCTTTGTATTAATATCCGCATTAATATTTCTTATCTCTTCACTAGTATATTCTCCATTTCCATAATACTTAATTTTATTTTTCGAAGCATTAAAGAAAGCTTTCTCATTTTTCCAAGAACCATCAGCAAATACTACTAAAGATTCATAACTATCACCTAAAATATCCTCACCTAAATATAATCTTGGATCATAATCCATATTAAATAAATTGGCAAGTGTTGGCAAAATATTTATATAACTCGTATACTCACTAAAGACTTTTGGTTCCTGTGCACTATTATAAATTACAAAAGGTACTCTTTCAGCATTTAAATCTTCTGTTGTATCATAAGCCATTACTTTATTTAAATTATTTTTACTTATTCCATATGGATAATGATCTCCATATAACACGATTACGGTATCCTCTAAAATGCCACGTTCCTCTAAACCATCAAGTAACACCCCTAAACCATCATCTAAAATCTTCAGTTTAGACATATACCTTCTTACATCTGCTGGATACTTAGTTCCTTCTGTCATACTATAATATTTATCTCCTTGAATGGAATCTACACTATAAGGTTGATGGGATGAAACTGTCGTTAACCAAGTCATAAAATTATCTCCATAACTCGTCTTTTTATCAAGAATACGCAAAATGCTTTCCATAAAGTCATCATCATTTGACCAATTAATATACTCATTAGAATAAGGTATGCCTAATTTTTCTACGCCAAAATACTCTCCACTTCCCATATTCTTATGAATCGTCTTACGTGGATAATATGCTTGAGTATAATTATGTGATGAGAATGTTACATAATTCTTATTATTAAATAG
>CAMWQX010000261.1 GCA_947176475.1 uncultured Bacillota bacterium | reverse complement strand
ATATTAAATAATATATGCAAATATCCTAACTATTTTTTACCCTTATATTTTAGACCATAAGCATTTACTTTGGCAACATCTTTCTTATCTATACCAAAGTTTTCTTTTAAATACGTCATATCTTGCTCACGAAAGTCATTAAAATGAGCAAATTCTTTAACAGTTAAATTTGGTGACAATTCCCATGGATGAAACTTTCCTTGTTCATGGATTATGATACGTCCACCCCTACTTTTTTTGTATTGGCGATAGAATACTCCTTGGATGGGACATTGGGTTGGATAAGTAACAGAACGTTTGGAACTTATTACTTTAAAACCATAATGCGTATTATCATGAGTAGAAAAACAATCTAACTCATCTTCTCCCTCTTTAGTTATGATAGTTGGTTTAATATTGCTAAAAGGATTTTTCTTTTTTAAATCATCATTTAAAAATATTACAATAGGATTGCTTACTCGTGATTGAATTAAACAATCAATTTCTTCGATAACTGGTTCATAGGCATTAAGACGTGGAATATCCTTGGCCTTTAGATTTAAGGCTTTTGTCACATATTGAAGGTCCTTTTCTTCATCAAATTTAGCACGAGTTATAATAATACCTTCAATATTTATTTTCCAAGGAATACTCTTTCCTGCTTCATAGACAATTAAGTATCCATCTTGCATTTCGACTTTTTCAATACTTCTTTGAGTAGCATATTGATATTTTTTACCATTATCAGTTATAAGATTTAAGCCATAATGAGCAGTCATGTATATTACACCTTTTTCATTAATGCAAGCCTCTTCGGGATTTTTTTGATCAGCTAAGACATAACTTTTAACACCTAAACGAATCGTTATAGGATTTTTAATTTTGGGTTCAAATACACTCATGATATCCCTCTTTCTATTGGTTTGTATTATAACATTTTTTATGTTGATGTCAAATCTTAGTGAGGTATCTTACTTAGGATAGTTACGTCCTCTTTCTTAGCAGGAGTATCTATACTATGACGATGATCTAATTTTTTTTGACCATGATAATCGGATCCGGCCGAAATAAGAAGATGATTATTATTGGCAAAGACCATATATTTAGCTGTATTTTCCAGACTAATTACAGGATGGAAACATTCTAAAGCATCAATCTTATGGGTACCATATAGTTCCGTTAGAAATTCAATTTTATCCTCCTTAATGTCATAATCATCTATATGAGCTAAACTAGTAATGCCCTTTGATTCATGAGCAGCTTGTAAAACCTCTTCAAGAGGTGGAAATCCCTTTTTAGAATCAATATGAAACATACCATCTGGGCTTTGAAAAGCATAACGATAAAAATAAACAAGATCCGTTAATATTCTTTCTGGCACTTTATCTTTGTTTTCTTCATAACAGGCAGCAATGGCTTCTTGGAATTTCATATTACAATAATAGTTGCCACCTAAAGGACGATCATTTTCTTTATAGGAAAGACCCATCTCCCTAGCCTTTTTTAGCAATTCTTGATAAGCACTTTCATGAAATTCCCAAAAACGTTTACGAGTATAATCGACATAATCCTTAAAACTCTTTAAGTCATAGTTATATATTAATATTTCAATTATGTAGCCATGATAAAGGGTTTGTAATTCCGTTCCCCGAATCATTTTACCATTATAATATTTATCATAACCTTCACTTTCATATTCAACATGCGCATCAACGTTATTATGGTCAGTCATAGATGCGATTTTTATTCTTTTTTCATTTAATAAATCAATTAGTTCACGAGGTGTTTTTATTCCATCGGAATATGTTGTATGCATATGTAAATCTATCATAAATTCTCCTTAGTTGTCTATTTTAAATTAGTTTAATTCCTCCATCAACACGAATTGTTTCACCATCAATATAACGGGCCTTGTCGCTTGATAAGAATAAAACGACATCGGCAATTTCTTCGGGTTCAGCAAAGCGATGTAAAAGAATTTTTTCTTTTTCCTCTTTTAAATATTCTTTAGGTAAATCATTATTCATTTCCGTATCTACCCATCCCGGAGCAACGGCATTGACATTGATATCAGGAGCAAATTGAATAGCTAAATTTTTAGTTAAGTTAATTAAAGCCGCTTTCGAAGCATCATAATCAACACTGTAAGTATAAGTAGTATCCAAACCATTAGTTGAGGATATGTTAACAATTTTTCCATAGCCTCTTTCCTTCATATGATTACCAACATATTTGGATACTAAGAAAACGCCGATAAGATTAGTATCAAGAGTGGACTTCCAATCTTCGACTTGGCGATCTTCAAATTCGGCATCAATAGCAATACCAGCATTATTTACTAGGACATCAATATGTCCATAGTGATTAATTATCTTATCAACCATCTTTTTTACTTCCGATTCATCAGCTACATTGGCTTTAATACACATCGGATCTTTACCATATGAGGCAATAATTTCCGTTATCGTCTCAGCTTCATTTTTATTGCTACGATAATTTATAATGACATTTGCTCCCGCTTTAGCAAAGCGAACAGCAATGCTTCGACCTATTCCCCGAGATGATCCAGTTACTAAAACGACTTTATCTGTAAAATCCATATTACTCTCCATCCCTTTCCATTAGTGTTCCATAATTATTTATAGTATAATCAAACCATTCACAATATTTATCATAGGTTTCTTTAGTGCAATCAACAAAACCTAAAGATATTTCATCATCATAAGTATCACGATATATAC
>CAMWQX010000260.1 GCA_947176475.1 uncultured Bacillota bacterium | reverse complement strand
TGTTTGGAGTGTTTGTTTTCTTGGATGGTTTACTTTCTACTATTTAGGAATATTTTTAGTCAATAAAATATTAGAAAAGGAATATAATATAAAGAAGTTACTTGTTTTATATAGTATATCTATTGTATTGCAAGTGATAGAGGGATATGTTTGGTGGCGTTTAGGAGTTGACAATTGTGGAGGTCAATTAAAATTTACGGCATTTATTACTAGCACATTATTTTTGTTAATAAGTTATTGGTTTATTGTTAATGATAAAGTGAAGATAAAAAGTAAGTTATTAGTCTTAATCGGAAATTATTCTTTTGGAATTTATCTTTCCCATATGATGGTTATTAAATTTTTGAGGAAGATACCATTTTATTTTACTATTCCTTATGTAGTTAACTCATTTATGGTTCTAGCAGTATGCTTACTTTTTTTGGTAATTGTTCATAAAATATGGGGAAAGAAAGTTAGTGAATGGTTAGGAATAATTTAGATTAATTTCATTAGAGATAGAAAAAGGAATCTAGAAATAGATTCTTTTTTAGTTAAATTTATTTAATAAAAATAAATCTCGTTCATATACATTTACTAGTAAGGGTAAGGGTGAAGAAATGAACGGATTAAACGATGCAGAAGTATTGGAATCAAGAAGAAAGTATGGAGCAAATAGTATAAGTGTTAAAAATGAAAATAAGTTTTTTAGGTTATTGTTAGAATCCTTGGGAGATCCGATTATTAAGATAATGTTGATAGCTTTAGCAGTAAGGGTAGTATTCTTATTTTCCTCTTTTGATTGGTATGAAACTTTAGGGATGTTAATATCCATTCTCTTATCATCACTTATATCGAGTTTGAGTGAATATGGATCAAATAAGTCATTTAAGAGATTGCAAAGTGAGTATGAAAGTATAAGGGTAAGAGTTAAAAGAAATAATGTATTAACTAATGTTAAGAATGAAGAGATAGTTGTTGGTGATATCGTCTATTTAGAAGCGGGAGAAGTTGTTCCAGCCGATGGTGTGATTGTGTCAGGTTCCATTGGAGTAGATGAGGCTAGTATAAATGGAGAAGCAAGAGAGGTAATAAAAACAAGCAATGATTTGGTTTTAAAGGGAAGTGTAGTGTTATCTAATCAAGCGATTATGCGGGTTAAAAATGTGGGGATTAATACCATTTATGGAGGAATTGCCAAAGAGTTAAATGAAAAAGTTCCTGATAGTCCGATGAAGTTAAGATTACATCATTTAGCTAAAATAATTTCAAGAATTGGTTTTATTGGAGCGGTTTTAGTCTTCTTTTCGTATATGTTTAATGTTTTATTTATATCAAATGATTTTAATATGGATGTCATCATTCCTTTGTTAAAGAATCCGAAATTTATGTTGGATAATATTATTTATGCTTTAACTTTAGCGGTTACAATTATTATCGTGTGTGTACCTGAGGGACTTCCTATGATGGTGGCTTTAGTATTATCTTCCAATATGAAAAGAATGCTTAAGAGCAATGTTTTGGTTAGAAAACTAGTCGGAATAGAAACGAGTGGTTCTTTAAATGTCTTATTAACGGATAAGACGGGAACTTTAACAATGGGTAAATTAAGTGTTATTGGAATAGTTGATGCAGATGATCATAATTATAATAATTTATCTGAGATGAAAGATGAATTAAGAGCAACATTTACGGAGTGTTTAGTATATAATAATGCCTCTTATTTTGATAATGGGGTAATTATGGGAAGTAATATGACGGATAAAGCTATATTAAGTTTTGTGGGTAATGTAAGTAAAAGTTTAACTGTAACTGATTCAAAAACTTTTAATTCAACGGATAAATATTCTTATGTTAAATTGAGCAATAATAATAGTTATTATAAAGGGGCATTGGAAGTCTTAATAGATAGATGTGTATATTATTTAGATAAGGATGCTAAAAGAAAGATTATAAGAGATAAAAAACAAGTTATTAAATTGGTTAATAAATATACATCGAAGGGAATAAGAGTTATTACTTTGGTTAGTGATAATATATTGCTAGGGTTTATCCTTATCCGCGATGAAGTAAGAAAAGAAGCAAAGGGTGTTTTGGAAAGTATTAAAGGTGCCGGAATTGATACGATTATGATTACAGGAGATGATGCTTTAACAGCTAAATCGATTGCTATGGAGTTAGGTATGATAGATGATGCTAGTCTCGTTTTAACCCATGATGATTTAGAAAAATTAGATGATGATGAGATAATCCAAAATTATAAGAGAATTAAAGTAATTGCTCGAGCTTTGCCTAAGGACAAAAGTCGTGTTGCTAGTGTGTTAGAAACCCATGGTTTAGTTGTCGGAATGACAGGAGATGGGGTTAATGATGCACCAGCTTTAAAAAAAGCCAATGTTGGTTTTGCTATGGGAAGCGGTTCAGAAGTAGCAAAAGAAGCCTCAGATATTGTTATTTTGGATGATAATATAGCATCTATTGGCAATGCTATTCTTTATGGAAGAACGATTTTTAAATCGATTAGAAAGTTTATCGTATTTCAACTTACAATGAATTTTATAGCTTTATTTTTATCCATTTTTGGACCATTTATTGGAGTTACTAGTCCCGTTACCGTTATGCAAATGTTGTGGATTAATATGATTATGGATACTTTAGCAGGGCTTGCTTATTCTTATGAGTCCCCGATGAGACGGTATATGGAAGAAAAGCCGATAAAGAAAGATGAGGCAATATTAAATAGATATATGTAT
>CAMWQX010000259.1 GCA_947176475.1 uncultured Bacillota bacterium | reverse complement strand
ATGTAGGTTAGTGCACCGTTAATTTCTTCATTATTTCCTTCATCACGAGCTTTAAAAAGATTAGTTCGAATTTGTAATGGTTCATAGTTTCTAAATAAATCTTCCCAGAAGGCATACGAATCACCTTCCAAATACTTAGATATTTCTTGATATATATCTTTATCGAAAGCATTACGATTCTTTTCATAACTATCTGGATAATCATACCATCTAAAGAAGTCTAAAAATTCTTTAGGATTTTCTAAGACATTGAAGGCCGCAAATTTTAAACGGAAATAATGTTCAGTTAAGGGATTAGTGTCTATACCAATTATCTTTTTTGGTTGTTTTAAAAATATTTCAAAGACATGATCAGAACTACCTTGAATAGTAGCACAAGTCTTATCTTTTAAGTCAAATGGTGCAAGATATTCTTTCATATTAACTGTAGTAAATGGCCATATGTGATAAAATTGCCAAAAGTATTTATCGATTTTTTCGCGATCTTCGATTAAGGCATGAGCAAGTTCTAAATCTGTATCTAATTTAGTCATAGATTTTCCCCCTTTTAATGATGCGTATTATAGCATGAATAAAATAGATTAGCAAATAAGTGAATTTGTCATAAATGTATTTGAAAAAATATTATATGTTGATATAATAGTAACAATTGTGAAGGAGTAATTGATTATGACAATAGAAGAGTTATATGAATTAAGAGAACAGCTTTTAAATAATAAAACTAAGTTTAGCGAATTAAATGCTAAATATAATAAATTATTATCAAAGATAAATGAGAGAAAGAGCAAAGAGAAAAAGTTGACAGAAGAAGAGTATATACAGGGAAAGGCATCAACTTGGTATTGGGGAAGAACTTTTTTTATGATATTACTTATAGCATGTTTTAAGATGACAGATGATGTGATTCTATTGTTTATTTTTGCTAATATGGGTTTAAGGATATTTGATGAAAAAGTGGTTTTACCAAAGTTATTGTCTAAGCAGAAAAACAAAGTTATTCCGGAATCAAGAGAGGAAAAGAATCAAAGAGAATTATATGAGGAAGTATCAGAAGCGAGAAAACTTTATCATGAATTAAATAAGAAATATGAAACGGAATTTAGAAAATTATCAAAGAATGATAAAGTAGCATATTTAGAGTATTTAGAAAGCTTAGGATTATCTTTGGATTTAGAAGAACAAGAAAATCTAATTCAAAATGCTCCATCTGGTGATATAAAGATGTTAAATATGGTATATGAAGAGCAATAGAGATTATTGTTCTTTTTTAAAATTATAAACGAACAATTGTTCTTGAAATAAATGATGATAAATTATATAATATTGATAGGTGAAGTTTATGAATGAACATACTTTATTTGATGATAATATTTTAGAACCTTTAGCATCAAGAATGCGACCTAAGAGTTTATGTGAATTTGTAGGTCAAGAGCATTTATTAGGAGAGGGAAAAATATTAAATAGATTGATATCTAATGATCAAATACCTTCGATGATATTTTATGGACCTCCAGGAGTTGGTAAAACGACGTTAGCTTCCATAATTGCTGAGAAAACAAAAGCGCATTTTATTGTGTTTTCAGCAGTTAAATCAGGTATTAAAGAGATTAAAAGTGTCATGGAAGAAGCTGAAAAAAATCAAATATTTGGAAGTAAGACAATTGTGTTTGTCGATGAGATACATCGCTTTAATAAAGCCCAGCAAGATGCCTTTTTACCTTATGTAGAAAAGGGAAGCATTATCTTAATTGGAGCAACAACAGAAAATCCTTCTTTTGAAGTTAATAACGCTCTTTTATCGAGAACTAAAGTATTTATGTTAAAGCAATTAGATAAAGAGGATATTATTAACCTTTTAAAGAGAGCGATAAATGAAGATGTGGTATTAAAAGAACAACATATTAAGATAAGTGATGAACTCTTGGAGACAATAGCTCTTTATGCCAATGGGGATGCAAGACTTGCCTTATCAACTTTAGAGATGTGTGCTTTAAATGGCGAAGAAAAAAATGGTAAGACAATAATTAGTGAAGAGTTAATAGGCGATTGTTTATCTAAAAAGAGTTTAATGTATGATAAGCATGGAGAAGAACATTATAATATTATTTCGGCATTACATAAATCAATGCGCAATAGTGATCCAGATGCAGCTATTTATTGGTTATCGAGAATGCTTGAAGGAGGAGAGGATCCTTTATATATTGCAAGAAGAATAACGAGATTTGCCAGTGAAGATATTGGACTTGCAGATACTAATGCTTTGAATGTGGCAATAAATGTGTATCAAGCATGTCATTTTATTGGGTATCCTGAGTGCAGTGTTCATTTAACGGAAGCAGTTGTTTATATGTCATTAGCACCAAAATCTAATGCTATGTATGTCGGATATGAAACAGCTAAAAAAGATGCTTTATCCGATTTAGCTAAACCAGTGCCATTAAATATATGTAATGCGCCAACAAAGATGATGAAAGAACTTGATTATGGTAAGGGTTATGTGTATGCTCATGATACAAAAGATAAGTTAACAACTATGGATTGCCTACCAGATAATTTATTAGGTAAAACTTATTATATGCCAACCGAAGAAGGTAATGAAATAAGATTTAAACAGAGATTAGAATCTATTAAAGAATGGAAAAAGAAACATAAGGAAATGGAGAAAAAATAAAATTTTTATATAGTATTTATGCTATAATGATGACGAAGGACGAATGTTATGGATGAAAGTTTTAATT
>CAMWQX010000258.1 GCA_947176475.1 uncultured Bacillota bacterium | reverse complement strand
ATAAAATTATAAAATATAAAACTATATGATATAATATATAAGAAAACTAAGAATGTGAGGAAACACTCATGAATTTAAAATATATTGAAGTAGATAAAGATAATTTAGAATTAGCTGTTAAGATTCAAAATGCAATATTTCCTGATGAGGATGGAAGACAAAATTACATTGAAGGAATAACTCATGATCCATATCGCAAAGAAATGGTTAATTATATCGTCTACAAGGACGAGATTCCCATTGGTGTAGTTGGGTTGTATTCTTATAATGAATATCCTGATGACTCCTGGTTAAGTTGGTTTGGTGTTTTAAAAGATTATAGGGAAAAAGGCTATGCATCCCTTATCTTTGATTTCTTTGAAAATACCTCTAGAGAAAAAGGGTATACATCCATCAGAGTATATACTGATGAAACATTCGCCAATGCTCTTTTACTTTATGAGAAAAAAGGTATGACAAAAGAGTATTATAGCAATGAATTAGAAAGTGATTTTATCAATAATACAACTATTATCTATTCTAAATCCTTAACAAATGCCAAAGTCGAAGAGTGGAATAACAAATTTCTTGGTTTAACGGCTCAAAGTGAAAAAGAAATAGGCTCATAAAAAGCATTATGAAAGTGAGATAATTTTATGAAAGATTGTCATGTTCATACTAATATTTCCCATGATGGAATATCGAGGTATGAAGATTACATCAATATCGGAAAACAAAAAGGTGTAGATGAGATAACATTTACCGAACATTGGGATGATTATACGGGATTAGATTCTAAGTTAACTACATTAGATGCTGCCAAATATCTTTGTGAATATTTAAAATATAAGAATGATTCCCAATTAAAAACTAATTTTGGTATTGAAATAGGTTTACAACCTGATATATATGAGAATGTTAAGAGTATTGTTGATGAATATCCCTTTGATTTTATCATTGGCTCATCGCATATAACTTGTAAAAAAGATATGGCTATGGATAAAAGTTTTTTTGCTGGACTTTCGCGGAAAGATGCTTATCTACAATACTTTAAAGAAGTTCTTGAAAACATAAGATTATATGACGAATTCGATGTATATGGACATATTGATTATGTCGTTAGATATGGAGGATATCTCGAAAAGAAAATAGATTATCAAGAATTTAGAGAAATATTAGATGAAATCTTATTATCTTTAATAAGGAAAGACAAAGGAATAGAAATTAATACCTCGGGAATTAGATATGGTCTTAATAGCCCTCATCCCAATATTGATATAATAAAAAGATATAAAGAGTTAGGCGGCAAAATTATTACTATGGGTTCTGATGCCCATAAGATTGATGATCTAGCTGCTAATTTTGATATAGCTTTTGCTATACTTGAAAGTGTTGGATTTGAAGAAATTGCGGTTTATCATAATCGAACACCTGATTTTATTAAAATTAACTCATTAAAAAAACAGTGATAAAAGAGGAAGTGGTAAAATGAATAATGAAAAATTAGATATCATAAAGGAAAAAATTATTTCAGATAAAGAATACCAAAAATGGATGAAAGAAATTGCTAGTTATGAAGAAAATTTTGCCAATTCTTCCGAATTTAATAATAAAATAGCCTTAGACCATGGAATAGATCATATGAATAGGGTTGCAACTAACGTCTATAAATTAATGCATGAATATGGATGTGATAGTACATCTTGTAATCTTGGATACATAGCTGGACTAATTCATGATATCGGAATAATTAATGGAAAGAAAAATCATGCCGCAAATGGCAGTCTTATGGTGCGTCCATTTCTAAAAAGATTAGATATATTAGATGACAAGGAAATTGATATAATAAAAGATGCTGTAGCTAATCATGGAAGTGGTGAAAACACGGATAATGAAATAGCCTTATTCTTAGCCATTGCTGATAAAGCAGATATGTGTAAAAAAAGATCTTTAGGTAATTCATCTCCCATTCAAGATATCCAAAAGTATCATGTTGATATAAGTAATAATACCTTAAATATCTATTATGAATTATCATCATCAAAAGGCATAGAAGGATTATATATAATTCCTAAATCCATCGATGTTCCCAAAAGCATTGCTAATAGATTAGGAATACAGATAAAGTTTTATATAAATGACCAAGAAGAAGACTTTTCAAGTAGATCTAGCTATACAGGAGAAATATATAAATAATATAATTATTAAAGAGGTGCATTATGAAAAAATTAAGTTTTATTGGTATAGGTGGTTCTACCAATATTGAATTAGGTGGAAATTGTTGCTATTTAAAAGATAAAGATAATCTATTAATTGTCGATATGTGTGAGGGGGCAACCGAGAAATTAGTTAATGCTGGCGTTCTTAAAGGTATCAAAAACGTTTACGTCGCAATTACTCATACTCACTTTGATCATATAGCTGGATTAGGAGTTTTTATCTGGTATTGCAATTTCGAGTTAAACATAAGTCCTAAAATCATTTATAGTGATTCTAAATATTTACACACTTTAAAAAGATTATTAAAATTAACAGGAATAGACAATAAATTTTTTGAATTTATTAAAGATTCATCTTTTGAAATTAATGATTTAAAACTTAAACTTCAAAGAACTACTCATACTCCTAAATTACAATGCTTTGGCATAATGTTTGAAGATAATTCAGGAAAATATTACTATACAAGTGATACGAGTGACCTTAATTATATAAAGAAATTGTGTGAAGATGAGTCAATAAAAACTATTTATACGGAAGTTTCTGAAGAAACCTATAATGCT
>CAMWQX010000257.1 GCA_947176475.1 uncultured Bacillota bacterium | reverse complement strand
GATATATAGTGGAGTGGTGAGATATGAGTGTGCGAGTTACTAGTCATGGAAAAAAGAGAATGCAAGAGCGAGTAAATGTTTATAATAACTATAAAATGACGATAAGAAATGTTATGAATAAAGGAAAAACAGTTGATTATTATAAGGGCGCTTTTTATTATTATTTAACTCGTAGGAAAAAAGGTTATATTCGAGTTTATAATAATAGAATATATGTATTTGGATCAAGGTATAATAAAAAAAGATTAATTACAGTATTTCCGGTGCCAGAAAAGTATTTGCCTTTAGATAAGTATGAAATTAATGCGGACATCAAAAGGATGGTAAAAGTAATTAATGAGAAAGTAGGGATGAAGGTAAGTATTACATTGAAAAATGACAAAGTTATTTTGGGCACATCATGTCCCTATGAAGGTTTATCTCAAATGGCAATAAGAATAAAAACATTGGATGATAAATATCTAACAATTAGAGGAACGAAACTGAAAGATTTTAATATTCTTAACTGAATTTGAATAAAAAGTGAGCTCCTTCACCAATATAAAGGTGAAAGGAGTTTTATTTTGAATAAATATAAAGTAGACATTAATGGTATTGATACAAATAATTTGAAAGTATTAAAGAAGTCCGAGATGGATGAATTATTTAAAAAATTTCATGAGGGAGATAAACAAGCAAAGGATGATTTAGTTAATGGTAATTTAAAACTCGTTTTATCGATTATTAAGGGATATAATAATGGAAAAAATGATATGAATGATTTATTTCAGGTGGGATGTATAGGTTTAATTAAAGCCGTAGATAATTTTGATACATCGGTGGGGGTTATGTTTTCAACTTATGCCGTTCCTTTAATCTTAGGAGAAATAAAGAGATATATAAGGGATTCAAATACGTTAAGAGTTACAAGAAGTATTAGAGATAGAGCTTATCAAATAATGAAATATAAAGATGAATTTCAAAGAGTGCATGGAGTTGAACCAACTATTGAGGAGATAACCGAAGCTTTAGATATATCCGAATATGAATTAAGGGAAGCATATGATTCTTGTATAGATCCAGTAAGTATATATGAACCCATTTATAATGATGGAGGGGATACCATATATTTGTTAGATCAATTAGCTGATTCCAAAGAGAGTTTAGTTGATAAAGATACATTGATATCTTTAAATAAGGCTTTATCACGTATAAAAGAACGAGAAAAAAATATCTTAATAGATCGATATATTGTTGGAAAAACTCAGATGGAACTGGCATCAGAATTAGGTGTAAGTCAAGCTCAGATATCGCGAATTGAGAAAAATGCGATTAGTAATGTAAAGAAGTTGATAAAATAGAGTGTTAAAATTCTGATATATGATATAATTAAGTTAAGAATTATATTATGAAAGAAGTGAAATTATGGGATTAATTAAAGCCACTCTTGATGCAGCAGGATCTGTAATCGGAGATCAATTTAAGGAGTATGTTACTTGTCCAACAAGTGATTCTTCTGTTTTAGTTGTTAAAGGAGAAGTACATCACGGAAGTGGAAATAAGAATGCCACTGAAGGAATTATTTCTAATGGAAGTAAAATCGTTGTTCCAGCAGGATTTGCAATGATGATTATTGATAATGGCGCTATCAAAGAATTTAGTGCTGAAGCTGGAGAGTTTATTTGGGATACTTCAAGTGAACCAAGTGTCTTTGAAGGAGGTTTCTTTAAAGGAATAGGAGATTCGATTAAGAGAATCGGAGATCGTATTACTTATGGAGGACAACCTGCACGTGATCAAAGAGTTTATTATGTAAATTTACTAAATATAACTGGTAATAAATTTGGTTCAGCTAATACAGAAACTGTATTTGATCCAGTTTATGGTTCAGTAGAAATTAATTTCTATGGAGAATATTCATTTAAAGTAGTTGATCCAACTATCTTAGTTAGCAATTTAATAGGTGCTAATCCTAAAGATACAGTTACTGTTGATGATGTAGTTGGTGGACAATTAAAGATGCAATTTGCAAGTAATGTTTCAACTTGTATAAGTAATTTAATGACTAAGAATAATATTTCGTTTAATACTGTTCAAAGTTATAAGAATGATGTTGTTACAGCTATGAATACATTATTAGATGAGTCATGGCATAATCAATATGGTTTAGAGATTCAAGATGTTGCACTTAATATTAATGCAAGTGAGGAATCTAAGAAGATTATTCGTGAAGTAGATGCGGAATTATCTCGTGAAAAACGTCGTGGAGATTTATATTCATCTAATCCAAGTGGTTTAATGGCGGCAGCTACTGCTGATGCTATGAAGACAGCTGCGGGAAATGATAATGGTGCGATGATGGGATTCATGGGTATGAACATGGGTCAAACAATTGGCGGAAATGCTATGGGAATGGCGCAAAATATGACACCAACTGGTGGAACTGATGCTGTTGCTAATCCAATGAATAATCAAGCAGCTCCTGGAAATGTCGATTTAGGAGTAAATACGACTGCTAAATTCTGCAGTGAATGTGGTGCTAGTGTAACTGGTAAATTCTGCAGTAATTGTGGTAAAGAAATAAAATAAAAAGATTAAGCAACCTCGTGTTGCTTTTTGATTGTCTTTGAATAAATAGATGTTATAATATTTGTATGAGGTGATAGTCATGTTTTTTGTAGAATTTAAAAAGGTATTAGAATTATTTAATATAGATTATACATGTATCTTATACACATCTCCGAGCCAACGAGACCGAGGCTGATCTCGTATGCCGTCTTCTG
>CAMWQX010000256.1 GCA_947176475.1 uncultured Bacillota bacterium | reverse complement strand
ACTCTTCTTTATTATTCTTGGTTGCCTTAATTAATTTGTAATTCATATTATCCATATTTATCTTCCTCTATCTATATTGTTAACGATTAAATTCTTAATTACTTTAAATTTCGACAATTTTTGCTAAATTTTCTAAAGTGTTTGAATTGGGTAATTTTTCAATATACTTACTTGATAACATTATTTTGAATTTTTGAAGACCACTTCCACATATAATAAATTCACTTTTTAAAACAAGTGGATCATAAAGGATTTTCATATTCTCGGGTAAGCCAAAAGGATTAATACTGCCATATTCCATTTTTGTTAAAGATAAAACTTCTTCTAATGGTGCTACAGATACTCTTTTAGCATTAAAATACTTCTTAACGATTGATGACATATTGTATTTGTATCCAGTTGGTACTAATAATGCTACTAATTCTCGGCTATCTTTTTTAATTACTTCACATATCAAACAATTAATACCAATAAAAGAGTCAAGTTCATAATGTGCAAATAAGGAATAACCATCCATATATTCGGGATTTATCTTTGCTACTTTAAAATCAGTAATATTGTTTGCAAAATATTTAATTAAAAAATCATATGTAACACATGCTACTAAGTCTTTATTATCTTTGATACTTACAAATTCTAATTTTTCCAAGGCAATCACTTCACGTTCATTTTTCTATATAAATTATATCATATATGGTCACTTAAAAAAAGAAAATTGCCTAAATATATTCAGTAAAAAAGCAAACAAATAATGTTTGCTTAATATTAAATAGAATCTTTACGAATTGCTTCAATAATATTTTGATTCTTAATCTTTTTGATACTGAAACTCGTTAAGAATAAAATTAGTAAAATGACCACTACAAAAGCAATTATCGTATAAGCCCACGGATAAGGTATATTGATAATTGGTGGGAAGATATATTTTTCAGTATCATAATCAAAGCTAAATACTTGATTTAGAGCTAAGAAACCTATAAAGGTTATGATTAGAGCAGCAATAAATGATTTACTAACCAAGAAGATATTTTCTAAAGAAATCATCTTATTTAAACTCTTTTTAGAATATCCCATACTTCTTAACATAGCAAATTCTCTTTCTCTTAAACTTAAATTAGTATTAATAGAATTCAACATACCTACAATACTGATTAATCCAATAAAGATAATAACAGCATAGATAATTAGTTCAATAAATAGCACTCTTCGTTTTTCATTATATCTATCTAATGGATTATTGTTATAATAAATATCTAAATCTTTATATTTATCAATAAGCTCGGCAAATTCTTTATCAAACTCTTTATATTGTTCACTTTGAATTTCAATATCGTAATATTTGATATCCTCATTAATTCGCATATACTCTGGGTAGTTTTGAACGTATTGTTCGAATTCATTGTCCTCCATAACAATGAATGACCAATAATCTTTTGGATTAATACTTCCAAATCCAACATAGTTATCGAAAAGTTCGATGTCAGTTAATTCAAGATCACATGCTTCTTTGATTATATTATAGTTATCATCGCGGGTTGATCTACATATTGATATTGAAGCTCCATCTTTAAATATTTTATAAGGCTCTTCATTATATTTATGATAATTATTATGGAAAAACATTTTTCCTGATGTTAAATGATTAGTTTTCACAAATTGATCATATGTATCTTTTTCTAAACTTAATATTGCAGAATATTTGTGGTACTTATTTATTGCTTCCTCAGTATAATAAGGGTTGTCATCACTTAAATAAACCCATGTTCTTCTCATTATAATTTTTGAATCAATATACGATATCTTCTTTAAATCAGCAAAGAAATTATCAGTGTCTTTTTTATCTTTATAATGAACTTGAATATCTATTATTGAATTATAATTTTCATCTTCTAAATCAGATTGACGCATTTCTAGAGTTAAAAAATTGACAACAGTTGAAACAAGAATAAATAGTACGACACTTATGGTAAGTGATGTCGTTACAGTACCGAATTGTTTACCATTACGTTTTAAATTTTTACGAGCTAACTGACCTTCTGGTCCAAATACTATCTTAGTTAGTTTATACTTGCAATTACTTTTCTTTATTTTATAATCTTTAGTACTTTTTATAGCTTCCATAGGAGAAGTTTTACTAGCCTTTCTTCCTGGAGTATAAGCTGATAAAACCATTGAGAAAATAACAAAGAATATGGTTATTAAACCGGTTAATAAATCGAACGATAATGGTATATGAATATTTAGTAAAAAGTCAAGAACTTTTAGACCTCCAGTAACTAAAATAGTTCCTAAAACAAAGGATATTGGGATAGCTATTAAACTTAAAACGAGTAATTCCTTAGTAATCATAACGATGATTGTTTTCTTTGATGTTCCTAGACTTCTTAGAATACCAAATTGTTTTTTTCTTTCAGTTAATGAAATAGCAAATGCATTATATATTATTAACATACAAAAAATACTTATAAAATATAAAGTTAAGGCTAATGCTAAAATTTTCATAGCATATGCAAAACTGTCTTGTCCTACACCATTTTCTTTTAAATATTCTTTATTGGCTTGAACATTGGCAACTATAGTGTCTTTTAGGTTTAAGCTTTTTGCATCTTCTTCTATATATTCATAAGTCTTTTTTATGTTTTTATAAGTTACGAAGAAAAGAGAATGCTCACTCGTTGCGTCAATATCTTTTTTCGTTACGAAAGTTATTGTAGGATTGCTTTCAACAAAGCCATTACCAATAGGATATTCTTCTAATATATAGTTATTATC
>CAMWQX010000255.1 GCA_947176475.1 uncultured Bacillota bacterium | reverse complement strand
ATAGATTTTTATGATTCCTTGTTAAAACTTTCAGATATTTTCTGATTAAATTTTTTTGGATCATACCAATAACATCCAACACAAGTTTTCGAAGATTCATTCCCCATTATATAAGATTCCTTATAACCTAATTTTTTTGCATCATACCTTTCGCCATTTTCTATACACTTTTTACAATGTTGTCTTTTAGCATCATTTGCAGCTTTAGAAAGCGGCTGAAAATCTTCTAATTGTTGACTGCTTATATCATTAAGTCGCCAATCATCTTTCATTCCATCTTTATGATCGCACTCAATATTTGTACTTACATCCAATATTACACATCTTTGTGCCCTAACTGTCTTTAATATATCTTTTCTGATATTTTGGTTTATCTTAGTTAATTTTCTATACCCATCTGTTTTTACAGAGAATATTCTCCCCTTTACTTTATCTCTTTTTATATAATACTTAGTGCCCAAGTAATTTTGTCCATCTCTGCACCAATCACCACCATTAGTTGTGTGAAATGAATGATGATATTGTTCCAATTCTTCCATATATATAACAGGACTAAAACCTTCTTCTTTTATAAACATTTTTTCAAAAGCTCTTCCTAAATGTGCACCCTTCAATTCATAATCAGAATATTTTTTTAAAACGCCTACAACTTCTTCAAAAGTGCTTGCTTCTTCTATTTCCTTTTCTACATCTCTTTTGAGTTTAGGAGTTAATTCCATAATACCACCTCAATAATAGTATATCATCTTTTTCTTTGTAACTAAACCTTTTTTATAAATAGCTTATATGTTATAATATCTATACAAAGGAGTGCTATTATGAACGATTTAGATGAAGAAATAATTATAGAAGAATACGAGGATGACGGTTATCAAATTTCTCGCTATGAAATAACAACTTATGTAACTCAAAGAAATATAGACTCATTATTAAAGTGGGTCTCCGCAAATAAAATTGTTATTCCAGATTTTCAAAGAGATTATGTTTGGACTAAAAAAACAGCTTCCAAATTAATTGATTCAATACTGTTAAATTTACCTATTCCAAATATTTTTCTATATAAAACAATAGATAAGGGTGAAGAGAAATATTATGTAATTGACGGTTTTCAAAGAATACAAACAATTAAATTTTTTAAGGATGGTGTATGGAACCCAAATTCCAATATAAAAGAATGCATATCTTTCAAAGATGAGGATAGTAAGATTTTCAAAATAGACAGTAAAGTTTCGGAATGGTATAATATGACGTATAGTATGCTAAGTGAGAATGATAAATTTAACTTTGAAGAGTATAATATTAACCTTACCATTTTTGAACAAACCCACCCAGAAAATAAAGATAGTATGTTTGAAGTTTTCGAAAGAATAAATACTGGCGCAGAAAAGTTATCTGAACAGGAAATAAGAAATGCAATTTTTGGAGGGGCTTTGCTTGCCGAAGTAAAATCAAAAGCAGAGAATTCAAGTTTTAATAAAATTGTAAGATCAGACAATCATATGAATAAAAGACAGAATTATGTTGATTTATATTTAAGATTCGTTACATACCTGTATATGTTAAAAAATAACTTTGAATTAGATGGAATAAAAATCACATCGTCAAAAAGAGAAACATTGAATAATTTTTGCAATTATTGTAATAATCATAGCGATTTTAACTATCAGCAATACTTGAATGATGTTAGTAAGGCAATAGACTGTATATATGAATTTGATAAAACTGCACTTTGTGGTAAGAAAAGAAATAGCGATGAAATTAGTGATAAAATTCACGCTGTTTTTGCAGAAGCACTCGTATTATCAGTTATCGAGAATGGCTTTAAAATAAATGTTACACCAGAAAAATTTAATAATGAAAAAATTTCTTTATGGAATTCTGATGAATTTTTTGATCTATTCGTTCAAAAAACTACTTCTCCAGCGAATATTTCTGCACGCGTAAATAAATTATTGGATATGATTAATTATGAAGAATGATATTACATTACGTAGAGAAAATATAAAGCGAAAACTTCTTAATGAACTAGATGTTATTAAAAAATGTTTTCTAGAAAATGATGAAACATTTGAGTCTAAAGATAATTTCAATAAATTTATACTGTTCTCTATGTATAGAGGCATAGAAGATTGTATAAATGCTTTAATAGAAGAAAGAATTAAAAACGGACCATCAAAGAAATATTGTGAAATAATAAATGACAAACTTCAATCTAAATTCATTGATAGTGTTTTTTTGGAATTGATGATAAAAGAAATAACGAATTTATCTAGCATAAAATATAGTGATATAATGACATACATTAACGAAAATGAACTTTCTACATACAAAACTGTTATAAATGACATAAATGATATAACGAATTACAAACATAAAGCTACTGATGTTGCTGATTGTGAATTTTTTATTGAAAAATATAACAACTGTAAATCAAACAGAAATAGAATTATGCATAGTGTCGTTGCTAATGGCCTTAATACATCGCGTAATGCTGTAATTTATTCTTTCATAGTATATGCATATTTAATGTTAGTATTAGAAAATGTCTCTTAGCAAAATGAAAAACTTATAAAAAAAGAGAAAAATAATTTTCTCTTTTTAATATAACTTGATTTTTTTATTGATGTATCCAAAACAGGGATCACATCATATTGTATAAGTTTTTTATTAGAATATTTATTACCAACAAAAAATAACAAATAGCTTCTTTGAACGAAAATAAGCTATTGCATATAGTCACACCTTGTTGATTTATCTAAAATTCGCCATTAC
>CAMWQX010000254.1 GCA_947176475.1 uncultured Bacillota bacterium | reverse complement strand
TATACTAAGTTATCAATATAAATATAAGCTCCTGTATAAAGCGTTGTATTTGAAAGTTGCAACGTATGGAATAAATGATAAATGTCATTTAAATTATAGACAATAAATAATAAACAACCAAGCATTATTAAATGTATTAATCTAAAGTGTTTAATAATAAAGGCATAAGGCTTTCTTAATATCACATTTACCATCCTCCTATTATCAAAATTATAACATAAAAAAATAACTTCTTGAAGTTATCTTATATTTTAATAGACATTTAACCTATTATTTATATATTATATGAAACTTTTGACAAGTTTTGTCAAATGGTTGACGGTCATGTTTTTATCTTTATAATAGTTCCACGAGAAGCAGAAAAAAGCTTATCACTTCTTATATGGACTATACTCAGGGGGTTTTGGAAATTAACTTTTCAAAAATATGAGTCTGAAAGGAATAGAAGTGATTATATGAGAAATAAAGAATTATCCTTTATGGTATTTTTCTTACTTTTGATTATATTTGTATTGTTGTATATAGTGACTAAACTTGTATGACAAACAAAAAGCATCTTACCAAGTAAGATGCTACCAACCATCGTGGTAAGCATATAGTCCAAAGAATATCTGCTTCTCACACTTTTATTTTATCATTAATATTTATATTTATGCAATATATATTATTGCTTTTTATTTTAACCGGTTAATACAATACGGGAACCAATGTAAGTGTAGGTACCACCCGTGGCCCTATTGAAAGAGAATTGCCCAGAGAGAAGACCACCGGAAGAGCCACCCCGAGCTAAACAAGGAGCCGACGACTCAACAAAACCAGAATAGTCGCCATACCAACTATTATGCCATCTACTTGAATTATCTCCATCTATGTATTGTTGGAATGGTCCCATTTCTCCTGTGGCATCTCCTAATATTCGATATTGATATGTGTCAGTTTCGCTACTGGTATTGTAAACATCAAAGTATTTTGCATTATAATTACCAAGTGTTGCTGTTGTAAATCCACTATTTCCTAGTTTACCGCTTACGTATGATGGCATATATTCATTTGCACCGCCACTCATATCATATACTCCAGTTATATTTCCAGTTGTTGAAGCTAAATAACCAACTGCTGTATTATATGTTTGATTGAATGTTATTCCATCCCCGGAAGTACCAGGACTAGTATGCTGATTTGTACTAGGCAAAGCACTATATCCTGTTTTATATGACGAATTATTATTGATGTTTATCTCATACCCTAACCCATACTTTGTATGAGAAAGATATGCAACTGCTCCCCACTCTGTATTCTTCATCATATGAGAATCTAAATAGCGTTCATAATTGTATGATGATACAAACATGTTATAAACTGTATTATTTCTCCATGAGTATACATTTGGTTTTATTATTATCTTTGATGAATCCGAACTTGTCACCTCGGCTTCAGTTGTTGATGTTGCTCCTCTATAGCCTGTTTCAAATTTACCAACCCAAAATCCATTTACTCCTAAAGAGATGAATGCTGGATGTGTCATATACTCGCCATTATTACAATTTCCTGTTGCTCCACTTATCATTGGAGTTTTACAAGATTTTCCTTCAACATCGGTAGTATCTTTGGTATCAAATATGATATCTATTTCATGAACGTTTTTACTTGCTATTCCTGTATTCCAAAGCCGATATTTATACTTTGGTATCCACACAAAGTATGATTCTATGTCTGATTCTTTAATAGTATCACCGACTTTATATGTTTTAGATGGTGAATCATTTAAGATTACGGCATTTGCCCATCTCTTTTCCGAATAATTATACCAATTATCATCATCTTTATTTACCATGGTTACTTTTCCATCATCAGCTAAGGTAACTGGAATAAGTTTACCATTTTCATCTATTTTTGGTGGTGAAGCGTTGGATGTATCTTTTGATGTTTCTTTTTCAAAAGATATTTTATATGGATTTGATTCTGTTCCTTCACCTTTTGTTATTAGAAGTTTTGTATCCAAATAGACAACTGGGCGCACAGTGTTAATGCTTGCTGCTCCTTCTCGACTAATTCCTCCTTGAGAGAAAAAGTACCAAACAAGAAATCCCCTATTAGGACTTGATGAAATTGACCATTCGTTTTTTGGTGAATCATAAATCCATGAATTATTCTTGCATATATCGATTCGCCAATCATTTTCTGATAAATCTTCATAAAAACTTTTATTTAAACATGTGTTTCTTGATTCTCCTCCAACAGAATATCCATAATCACTCGGATATATAAGTCCAATATATCCTTTCCAATTTGACGGCGCAATCGTAGTTCCATTATTAAATGTTTCTGTTCCTCTCTCATCTCTGTAAAAAATTGATGTTATAGGAACAGAGAAATTTGTTGATACATTATCATCTGGATATATTTTAATTCTACCTAAATTCCAGTTAACTTTAGTAATCATTTTCTTTGCTTCCAATGTCAAACCATTGCTTTTAAAATCGCATTGCTTTGTTTTATTAGAAACAGGAGAAGTATCATATGGGCATTCACCGTTAGTTCGATCCCAATATGGACCATAGTTTAACATTTGCATTAATCTACTATCTGTCCAATCGCTGCTTCCATGACCTGAAATAGAAGATCCTGTTCCACTTGGTTTATTGTCCCAAGAGTACTCACCAATTGATTCATCTCTTATTATCTTAACTCTTGAAGCACTTTTACCATTTGCATCTTCTACATTATTCATTATACCTATGATTCGCCATAGCTCACCATTGAATTCAACATAAT
>CAMWQX010000253.1 GCA_947176475.1 uncultured Bacillota bacterium | reverse complement strand
AACAAGAAATAATGGAATCATCAGCAATTGAGTTTAAAACGATAAATCATGAAATTGCAGTATAAAGCAAATCATCATTTTAAATAAACACATAATTACATAAAAAGAGCAAATTTTGCTAAAAGACTTTAATAGTCTTTTTTTCTTTTTCGGAATAGTGTTGAATACCTTAGTTAATCATGATAAAATATTGTTACCGAGGGGTGAATGATATGTTAGATAAGACAACTCTATTTGATATCGACGAGATACAAGACGCTTTAGTTGAAACAACTTTAGACGAAATTGCTGATGCCTTAAAGGAAAAGGGTTATAATCCCGTAAGCCAAATTGTTGGTTACTTAATCAGCGGGGATCCAGGTTATATCACTACGCATAAAAATGCTCGTAGTAAAATCCTTAATATGGATCGTGGCAAAATCTTAGAGATTATCGTGAGGAATTATTTAGAAAACTAATGAAATGCTTAGGAATGGATTTGGGAACTAAGACCTTAGGTCTTGCAACATCTGATAAACTAGGGTTGATTGCTAGTCCTTATAAGACTTTAAGATATAGTGATATTAACTTACTTGTTGAAGAGGTCATCAAGATAATTGATGAACTTCATATTGAAGTCTTAGTTTTGGGATATCCCAAAAATATGAATAATACCTTAGGAGAAGCCGTAACACGTACTCTTAATTTTAAAGAATTATTAGAATCTAGGGTAACTATGCCTATTAATCTCATTGATGAGCGTTTAAGTACGGTCGAAGCTGAGAATGTTTTATTAGCCCATGACATATCAAGAAATGGTCGAAAAAAAGTAATAGATAGCATCGCTGCTAGTATTATTTTAGACACCTATTTAAGAAAGAGAGAACAAGAACATGAATGAAAATGGTAAATTAAAAATAACAAATGACAAAGGTGAAAGTATTGATTGCGATATTCTTTTCACATTCGATAGTGATGAGACAGGTAAAAGTTATATAGCTTATACTGACAATACTAAAGATGAAAATGGCAATGTTCGCGTATATGCCAATACTTATGATCCAACAGGAAAAGACCTTTCCTTAAAACCACTTACAAGTGAAAAAGAATGGAAAGTAATTGAAAATATCTTAATTTCTGTTCAAGAGAAATTGAATGAAGGACAAGAAACAGGAGAAGTAACTGATGAAGAACAAGGAAATGACCAAGACGGACAAGGTGAGTAAGACTTTATCTAAGATCGTTCTAATTATCTTAATTGTTGGTTTTGCTTTACTGGCAATAGGTGTTGGTTATTGTGTTATCAACATGATGCCTGTCGATGCTAAAGATTCCACACCTATAACCTTTGTTGTTGATAAGGGAATGGGCAAAAGTGCCGTTGTTGATAAATTAAAGAAAGAGGGAATTATCCGTAATGCCCTTGTCTTTAAAATTTATTTGCGTATTGCTGATGATTCGATTTTCTATCCCGGAACTTACTCCTTAAATAAGAGTATGAATGCCGAAGAAATCATCAAAATCATCAATAGTGGAGATAAACAAAATGATGAAGATATAAGTATCACTTTTATTGAAGGCAAAAGATTTCCTTATTATGTAGGTAAAATAAGTGAAACTTTTGGCTATACGGAAGAGGAAATCCTTAAAGTTTCTAGTAATCAAGAATTCTTAAACAAACTAATTGATAAATATTGGTTTGTCACAACCGATATTTTAAATAAAGATATTTATTATCCTTTGGAGGGATATCTTTTCCCAGATACATATTCCTTTAAAAAGGATGCATCTATTGAGACTATTTTAGAAACTTTAGTTAAACAATTAGGAAATAAATTGGAGATTTATAAGAACGATATCACAGCTAGTAAATATTCAATTCATGGTTTACTTACCCTTGCAAGTATGGTAGAATTAGAAGCTGTGAGTGCCGAAGACCGCACAAATGTCTCTCGTGTCTTCGTAAATCGCTTAGAAAAAAACATACCATTAGGTAGCGATGTAACAGCTTATTATGCTCACAAAAAAGAAATGACAGTTTCTTTGACAAATGGAGAATTAGATGCTTGTAATGCATATAATACTAGGGGAACCTGTGCAATTAGCGGGTTACCAGTTGGGCCTATATGTTCAAGCTCATACTCCTCAATAACAGCAGCTATTAATCCTGCTGAAAATGCTTATCTTTTCTTTATGGCTGATATCAATAATAAAGTATATTTCAGCATGACAAATGATGAACAAGTAAAAAAGATTAATGAATTAAAAAAACAAAAACTATGGCCCGAGTAAGAGGTGTAAATTTTTAAAATGAAAGATTTAATTAAAGATATGGAGCGTTATGCAGAAGTTAATAATGTTCCTATTATCGAACGTGATTCTATTGAATTCATTCGAAAATACATTGAACTTAACAATGTAAAAAGTATATTGGAATTAGGTACAGCTATTGGTTATTCGGCTATCCTTATGGCAAGTGTTGCCGATGATGTCGAAGTAACAACTATTGAACGCGATGATAAAAAATATCGTGAAGCTGTTAAAAATGTCAATGCTTGTGGATTAGATAAGCGCATTGAAATCGTTTTTAATGATGCTCTTGATGTTAATTTAGCTGGTCATAAATATGATCTAATCTTCATCGATGCGGCTAAAGGACAATATATTAAATTTTTTGAAAAGTTTGAAAACTACTTAAATCCGGGAGGCGTTATCATAACTGATAATATTAAATTCCATGGTTTAGTTGAAAATAAGGATAAAATTGAATCGAAAAATGTTTTAGGTCTTGTAACAAAGATAGAAA
>CAMWQX010000252.1 GCA_947176475.1 uncultured Bacillota bacterium | reverse complement strand
ACTCATATTAATTCACCTCCTTTTACAAAAGGAATAATAACACATCGTGATTTATTAGCAAGGATTATTATTTTAAAGCATAATAAAACTTGCTAGTTAAGTTAGCAAGTTCAATATATTAGCAATTATCAATTATCAATAAATGAACCAACTCCATTAATTTGTCAAAATCTTTTGTATTCTCTTTATAACCCTTTTCTATCAATACTGTTTCTATTGCTTCTGTTGGATCAATATTATCCATCATTACATAGGTACATAAATATTCTAAAAAATCCAATACATCTGAATTATTATCCTCATTAATCATAGGACATAGTTCAACAATTTGTGAATAAATATCTTCTGCATATTTCTTTTGTGTTTGATATTCTTCTTCACAATCCTTAATAATGGTTATCAAATCTTTTTTCTCATTGATTTTACTTGATATGCTTTCGTATAAGTTCATACTATTCACTCCTTTCATAATATAATGAGATAAATAACCTATTTTAATTTAAGCAAAGAAAAACACACTATTTCTAGTGTGAGTAATTTTATTCATTATATTGCTTATAACCTAATAAAGTTCCTGATTTTGAAGTACATGTCATTGATCCAAATACTCTGTTGCATTCGTATTCCTTAACACCATTCGAATATAGCTCAAAATAATAATCTTCTCCACCGCCACCAATCTTCTTTACATTTTGGACATTATATACTACTGCTTTATTATCAAAATTAAAATTTTTTGTACATCCAAGAGATGAAGAAAATAATTGATGTTGCACTGTATTACTGTTTAGTTTAAACGCTATTGTGTCGCATATACTAGTATTATTTCGAAATCCTTTATTTATATAAATTCCTTGAATATTTGAAGGTAGCGAATTTAAATTAGAATTAGAATTACTTAAATAATTCATAAAAAAGAAACAACAAACAAGAGTTATTACAAAACCAATCGCCCCATTCCTTACTTGATTACTATTATTAACTTTTTCATTTTCTACTACTTCAACTTTTCCCATTGTTTAAATCCTTTCAATGCAAAACTATTACTCCAAGTTTGGCATACTATCTACTTCCATAATTTCATAATCACTTAAATTTATTGTATAATCTTTATTACCAAGACCTATGCCATTTATATCATATAGGATACTCTTACTATTAAATAAAATATAGGCACTATTTCTTTTTGATGATTCGGAATATGTATAATTATAATAAGTTATTTTCCCACAAGTAATTGATTTTCCTTTGCCATTAACTTGGCATTCTAAATGTTCTTTTTCTTTGGTAGATGTTGAAGTTAATCCCATACTTTGTTCGTAACTACTAGGTATTGCCAATTTATTAAATGTTCCGTCTACGTTTAATGTATTATTATTTATATTATAGGTACATCCACCTTGAATAGTAACAGAAGAACCATTATTAAATTTAGCTTGACTTGAATAATAACATTCATTACTTTTATTATTGTATAACATAAAAGATACGTTTGCAGAAAAGCTTTCTCCGTCTAATTTAGCGGTATAACTCTCACTAAACGATATTATACTCTCGGATAGATAATCAAAATCATCAATACTAATCTTATATAACATTCCTTTATTAGTTTTACTTTCTTCTTGTGCTTTTCCATTATCAGTAGTATTTGAAGAATTACTATTTCCCCAAATATAACCAAAACCATACAACACTAATACTACAACTATTATACCAACCCAAATATAGTTTGGTTTGTCAGCTTTTTTGCTTTTTACTACTTCTACTTTTGCCATTATTCGATACCTACCAATTCAAAATAACCTTCTTTAAATGCACGTTCAAAATGAGTAATAAAATATAGTTCTAAACTATCTTTTCCATCCTCCGGCTTAATTTTAACTATACTTGACTTTCCGCTTCCACTTTTAAGTTGAAGTGAATGTTCCTCATCAGATACCTCTAAAGTTGTCTTTTTATCACCTCTAACTTTTATTATTTCTTCATCATCGATAAATATTTTATATGCCTCAAATATTCCTTGCACTTTTGCACTTATTATTAATTTCATAATTTTTACTTCCTTTCTTACGTTTAATATTTCTTTATTTACTTATTTATAGAATAAATATATAAGATTATAATATTTTATGTTCCTATTTTAATAAAATATATATCGTCATCTAATGGTGGATTATCATCAACAGCATACTCCTCATAAACTAAATACTTCTTATTCTCATGTAAATACAAATAACGTTTAAATTTTGAATCATATTCTGCTATATATTCGATATATACATAAACTGGAGAGCCATTGCCTGTATGCCAAGAACAATTATTTGTATTATATACTTGTGCATTCCCCGTTTTCATTGTAAAAGTACAACTATAATCATCTTTTAAGGTCAAAGTTTGTGTTGAACTAGTATCTCTCCATTTTCCTACTACCATTTTTTTATTGTTTTCTATTTGTTTATCAATTTCTTTTTGAAGAATATCTTGTTCTTTTTGTAATTCTTTTGACTCTTGGGCAAAGTCTTTACCATTTTTATAAGAAAAATAATAATTCCTTTTTTCCCCATTTGTTAAATGTGCTGCTAGATATGAAACATAATTATTTTCTAAGTTTATATCAAATTCATACCTAAAAGACTCTTCCTTTTTAGTATTTTTTTCTTTTCTTGTAGTATCTAAAATAACCGTCATATTTTCTATTCTATAAGTACAATTCTGATATTCATATTTTTTAGAAAACCACCATGTTGCTTTTCCTGTTACACAACCCCAGACCTTAGCACAACTGAC
>CAMWQX010000251.1 GCA_947176475.1 uncultured Bacillota bacterium | reverse complement strand
ATAAAATAGATTTCCCGCTTCCTGTTTCGCCAGTGATTATTATAGAAGGGTATCTATTTATATCAATTAATAAATAGCCTTCTTCATTGGTTCCTAGGGAAATTAAATTTTTATCTATGTCTTGATTTAAGATATCTTTAAAATTCATGATTATCACCTATTTATATTATAAATGATAATTATAAAAATATTAAGATTTATAGTAACGATTAACGTAAAGAAAAACAAGGGATTATCCTTGTTCATCTGTATTATTTGGCTCAGTTGGTTTTTCTGGTTCTTCTGGTGTTGGCTCAGGAGTAGGTTCTTCGGGAGTAGGTTCTGGAGTTGGCTCAGGAGTAGGTTCCGGTGTTGGCGTTGGTTTTTGTGGGGCTGAAGGTTTTGGATTTGTCGGTTTTGGGGTTGTCGGTATAACAAGATTTGGCTTTTTAGAAGTTGTCGTTGTTGTACTTTCGGTACTTGCAATAGCTGAGGTTGTCGTTGTTGTAGTTTCAGTATTAGAAAGAGCTGAGGTAATTTTCGTTGTAGTAGTTGAAGGCACTGTTAAGTCTAATTTGGTCTTCTTGTCTCCTTTATTTTTACTACAATAATTTAAAAGAAGAATAACGAGAATTGATACAATAGCAACCATCATTAAATATACTAAAACATCTCTTATAACCGTTTTAGCATCTTTTTTGGGCTTTTTATATACAGGTAGAGTAGTAGTCTCTTCTCCGATAATAATCTTCTTAACAGCAACACTGTCATCACTGTGGTTTACGAGAATTCTTTCTTTGTATTCATCAGTTTCTTTGTAACTACTTTCTCTTGGTATTTTTAATTCACGAGTTGGTTCAAAAGGAATGTTATCATCCTGATTTTTTTCATGTTCAACTTCAACTACACGCAAAGATTCTCGTGATTGAGTTTTGGGTTTTTTAGTTGATTCACTTTTAAAATCAGAAAGAACATCTATTTCTTTGGTTTCATCAGAATCCTCATCAACTTTAACATTTTTAACTAATCTAATAGTTTGTTCACTTGAATCGACATCTTCAAATATGCTGTTATTTGGCTCTTTGTGGCTCATAGACTCACGTTCCTTTTTTTACCCCATTTATTAATTTTATTATGGCATAAAATAATTATTAGGTCAAATAAAAAAGGACATATTGTCCTTATATTACATAATCTTTTAATGGCACTAAACACTTGTTGATTTCTTTATCATGATCTTCTAATGCAATATTTATAGAAATAAAGATATTTTCTTGGGCATCCTCATATTCTGTGATATAAGCATTGTCTTCTTTTAAATCTATAATCTTATTTTCTATAAGTAAATTTTTAATTTCTTTTTCCGTTTTTTCTTCTAAATCGATGATGGAAAAAAAGATAGTAGCATTAAGAATATTATGAGAAGACCAAACTTCAACTCTTATAGGCCTGCCATCATTAAGTTTTCCTTCATAAAAACCAATGTTACAAACTTCGGTATCACTTGTAAAATCAATTGTATCTCTAATGATAGTGGGATATTGTTTTTCCATATTAATTTATACCTTTCAATTTCATATATATATCTTTTGCTTCTTCTTTAGTATATCCTAAATCAACGATGATACTTATTGTGTCGTCAACATCGATTTTTTTATACCATTCACTATCGGTCATTATTATCTTTATTAGGAGATATTTTTCACGTTCTTCCTCACTGCAGTTATTTAATAGTTCCTCAAGTCTATTTGTTAATTCATCTGACATATTCTTCCCTACTTCCTAGATTTATACCAGGTATTACTTTATCATTTGTTCCTAAATAGGCATAATCGCGACTTTCAAATAATTCTCTTATTTCTTCTCCCGAAATAGTTTCTACTAAATTTGGATTATTTGGATCAATTTGATAGTAGACATAGTCATCATCAGAAAGTCGAACAGATAATATTGTAAGTGGTGTATAATTGTAGTCTTTATAGGCATTTACAGTACTACTGATAAAATTGATGTTAATATCGGCATCATTTCTAAATAAACTTTCATATATACGCATATGAACGCTTACAACATCGATTCCTTTTAGTTTAGTATTACCAATTTCTTTAAATAATAGATATATCTTTTCTTTTTTACTTAGATGTTTTTGAGCATATTTTTCACGGTATTCTTTTACGGCATCAGAGAATACTTGTTTATCTTTTTTAGTTTTGGCTATATCATTTATAACTTTATTATAAGTATCTAAGAATTTATTGCGGGTTGCAACATTTTCATTAGTTACACGCATACCAATTAGAGGAGCATTTATCTTAGCGCTTGTCATATCATTACTTAAAATACTTCTTGTAGAATCAGCATTTACTAGGTATTCGCCAACTTTGAAGCTAATTGTTGAATGCCCCTTACCATATTCATCTTGTACGGCATTATCTACAGTATATTTGATGCCAAGACGCCTTAAAAAGTAAGAATAAATAGCAATAAACTCATAACATACTACTTCATTATTAAGTAAACTTACTTTATTAATTCTAGTGATATCACAGCGATTTTCGGCTTCTTCACCTTTTTGATTGGCAGCATAGTATTGTTGGTCATAGCTTAATAATTCACATAATTTATAGTATATATATATGGCTTTTTCTAAAAGGGAATATGTTGGATTCATGTCACTTAATACAGCGGCTTCTAAGCCTTTATCAAGATCTATTAATTCACTTATACTTATGCCATTATCATAATCATCATTAGTTTTCTCATATTTATTGATTGATTCATAATCTATTTTTTTATTGCTATATAACTC
>CAMWQX010000250.1 GCA_947176475.1 uncultured Bacillota bacterium | reverse complement strand
CTAAAGTTTTCTCTTCTTCTAACTCTGTTTTTAAACCGGATTTTTCTAAGATATAATCAATTAAATCTGTTAAAGTACTAGTTTCTGAATATTTAATTAAATCTTCAATTAAAGCTTTAAATTCTAGTTCCTTCTTTGTACTTAGTGAATCATACAAACTTTGTTCATTTTCCTCTGCTAATTTTTCCAAATTACTTATAGCAGTCGTACCAATTCCTCTCTTAGGTACATTGATAATACGCGTTAAACTTACTGCATCATGAGGATTATAAATTAATCTTAAATAAGCAATTAAATCTTTAATCTCTTTACGATTATAGAAATAATACCCACCGACAACCTTACAAGGTATTCCTTTTGTCAATAGCCCCTCTTCAAATACACGGCTTTGTCCATTAGTTCGATATAGAATGGCTATATCACTTCTCTTATATCCATCCTCTAATAACTTTTGAACTTCACTTAAGACTAAAGTAACCTCATGCTTCTCATCATAACTGCGCATATATTTAACTTTAACGCCATCACCATGCTTACTCCAAAGTTCCAAATCTTTTCTCTGTGTATTATTTTTAATAACACAGTTTGCTGCATTTAAGATATTATTCGTACTACGATAATTTTCTTCTAACTTAATCGAAACACATTCGGGATAATCTTTTTCAAAATTAACAATATTCTTATAATCTGCTTGTCTAAATGCATAAATACTTTGATTCATATCTCCTACGACAAAAAGGTTTCGATACTTACTAGCAAGTAACTTACATAATTTATATTGTACTGGGTTCGTATCCTGGTACTCATCTACTAATATATATTGAAAATGCTCTTGATATCTATCTAATATATCATCATTCTCCAAAAATAATTCCACTGGTTTAACAAGTAAATCATCAAAATCCATCACATTAGATTCTGCGAGTATTGATTGATACTTGTGATATATATCGACACACATCTCATCAAAAGGTGTATTAAAAGTTCTTTCCAATTCTGCTTCACTTAACATCTCATTTTTAATCAAAGATATTTTATTTCTAATGGCATATGGATTAAACTTCTTTGGATCAATATTATTGTTTTTCAATATTTTTTTAATGATTGACAACGAATCATCGCCATCTATAATGGTAAAATTTCGATCCATGCCACATTCTACATAATTTTCTCTTATAATTTTTAAACCTAGTGAATGGAATGTTCCAATAAAGGATGAAATATCTCCATATTGGTAAAACACACGATCTCTCATCTCTTTAGCAGCCTTATTAGTAAATGTTATAGCTAAAATATTATAATCTCTAATACCATTATCTATTAAATTGACTATGCGTGTCGTTAATACTTTCGTCTTACCAGATCCCGCACCAGCCATTACTAAACAAGGACCATCAATATGCTCTACCGCCAAAAGTTGTTGTTCATTTAATGTACTCTTATAATTCATATTAATCATCCTTTACTTCTTTAAATTCTTTTTATGTACTACCATTTTATCATACGTACACTTGTTCATACAATAGAAAAAGAGGATAATTTTTATTATCCTCCTATCTTCTAAACCCAGAAGCTGAACCATAAGTTTGCTCTATCGTTTTCTCATCATTCTGATAATCTACCCACTTATATAAAGAATCGCTATTATCCAATTCATCCATTAATGAAAAATAATTAGAATTCGCTTTTTGCAAATTATCTAAATACGCATAATACTCTCGCTCATTTTCCCAATATGCTAATCTTTTTTTATCTCTAAAAATTCGAGCCTCAGAAATCTTATATTTTATATAAGATAATTTGTATTCAGGTGTCAGTAATTCATACTCATTTCCACTTATAGTAATTGGAGTTTTATATAAAGTCGTCCTTATTTCATCGAGATACTTACTAGCCAACTTAAAATCTCTATTACTTGCTGCTTGTTTTCTTTTAGCCAAAAGGTCACGTACCTTATCATGCAATGGATAAACATAAATGCGATTCTTACCATCTTTGACAGGTGGATTTCCATTAGAATATTTGTCATTTCTTAAACCACCAGCATAAGACGTAGTATATAAAGGTTCTGGGCTCTTCCTTTTTAAAGTAGAATACGCATTCCTTCTTCTAAAAAATGCATCTATAAAATTAGCTTGAAAGTCAGTTCTAAAAAGTCTTACTATTATCGCCTCGGCATATTTATAATGTACTAAAGACGCATTTTTAAACATTGCAACAGTATCTATTTGTCCGTCATTTGACAAATCATGAAACGCACTTCGTGTGACAAAATTATACAATCTCTCAGCACCAGAATTAAATGCATAATCAATATATGGATTATTCGTATTTGTTGCTTTAACACCAGCTGATGAACACCATATGCATGCAAACAAGGCAATTTCGCACGTTTTTCGATCGGTAACCTCTCTCTTAGTTTCCCTTTCGACAATCTTTACTTTTCCCTCAAGGACCCCATCTACTTCGTATTTTTCGGCATAATGTCTAAGAGTCTGAAAAGAAGGAAAATCTAACACTGGCTTTGCATCTACAAATTCTTTTTTATTAAGTTCTTTTTCATATGTTTTTTTCTCACGATTTTTAATAAACTTTAAATAGTCATTATCAAAAATAACATTTTTTTTATAATATGTTCCTATATACCCTGAATTGTTTCTAACGCATTCATCCAATCTATCATGACTTAAAAAAGTATCTACAACTTCTTGAGATAATGAATCTAACTTTGACCCCGTCAAAATATTTTTAAATTCATAATGCATTTTTCCATTATCATTAGATATTTCAACAATATGAT
>CAMWQX010000249.1 GCA_947176475.1 uncultured Bacillota bacterium | reverse complement strand
ATCTTGCCTTAGTTATATACATCTAAAATACTAGCATTACAATATACTTCATTCCCTAGATATATGTTTATCCCCATATAATCGGCCACACTCTTTAATTCCTCAAATATCTTAGCATTCTCATTTTTAGGAGATTCATATTTGCTATCGATTATATAATGCGGCGTAAACATAATGTCGCATACGCCATGTTCCTTGGCATTTTTGAGCATTAATAAAGTTGTCTTCATTGAATGAGATCCATCATCTACCCCTGGTAAGAAATGGCTATGTAAATCTTTCATAATTCACCCCTTTACACAAACTGCATCACTATCATTATATGACAGCAATAGCCAAAAATAAAGGAAAAGTTGACATTTAAAGTGTTGCTTTTCACTTTATATACTTATTTTATTGACAATACCAATCATTTAGATTGACACTACTTTACGGACGTATTGTCGTATTTGTTCTCTTTGTCGTTGCCGAATAAGTGTTTTTTGTTGATGATCTAGATACTTTAGTAAAATGTTCTGTACTCGTCGTTCGCGTACTAGTAGTATTATAATAACTATTAGCGCCATTGCCATTTGGTATAGCTAGATGTGTTGCTTGAGTTGGAATCGTCGTCGTCGTCTCCAAATTCGATTGAACGGAAGTCATCATCGTCGTCGTTCCATCAAAATTAATCGTCGTCGTCATCAACTTAGTTGTCTTTTGTTCTTTTAATTTACTGCTATCACAAAAATGTAATAATAATATCACACAAACAATGACAATAACCACCATTAAAATATAGATAAATATATTCATAATATTAAACTTAGGCTTATTATTCTTTTCATTCTCAGCTAAATGTTCGCTTAAAGACCTTTGCGCAGATACAGCAGTATTTTGTCCCATATTATTATTAATACTTTGATTATTAGAATTATTTTCTGTACCCTTATTATCCATATTCTAAAACCTCTTATTCTACTATAATTGTATTATAGATAACATATTATTTCAAGAAAAAAGAGTTTTTAAAACTCCTTATTCGTAAACCTCATCTTCATCTATTTTATTTCTATAACAGTGATACTCATCACCATTAAGAGCACAACTACATTCTTTACTATTAGCCGAGATTTTTCCATTATTATCAACACTCACGTTGCAAACCTCATCAGCATAGACACGATAACATCTTTTTATTCCTGATTTATCAAAGTTACAAATATCTATATCTCGCTTCGTATCTTCAATCTCAACTTCATATCCCGTTTGTATTTCTCTTGTATATATTAAATTTTGATCTGCTAAATTATTAATCAATTTCTTAATATTATCCTTACTCGCTCTAACCGTTATAGAGACATATTTACTATAAGAATCATTATAGTAAATGTTATTTTTCAATCCTTCAAGTATTTTATTTATTTCATTATAAGAAGAATATTCTTTATAATCAAATTCCACATATTTAGAACTCTTACGATCAACCAAACTCACACCAACAAATTCCTTATTATATTCCACATCTACTTTTACATCTTTTATATCTTCAATAATAAAATTGATGCTTCTACCAACTTCTGAAGTAACAATTAAATCATCTTTAAAATCTAATGTTTCGCTAAAGGTACTTTTTCTATCTAAATAATCAACAACTTTAATATCTTTTAATTTGATAAGAGAAAGTCCTACCCCAACACTTGAAACAATTAAAGCTAAAGCAAACATAATAGCAAGTCTTTTAGTTGCTGGTTTTCTTTTAACCATATAATCATAAACTAACTCAAATACTTCATAGCATACAACAAGCAATCCAACAACTCCTAAAACCATACCAAAGAATATGAAATTAATACTTATTAAATATATTCCAATTACTAAAGCAATTATTAACATGACTGTTGAAGGGATTAATATAATCATTAAAATAGCAAATGCGAATATCTCTATAACTCTTCTTATCATCTCTACAAATACTTCAAGAAATTTTAAACTCGACGTTTTTGGATCTCGCATAATAATCACAGGTTCTTTAACCTTTTTTAAATCCAAACTATTTTTATCATTATCTAACTCGATATTTTTCTTATTATTTATTTCTAGTTTTAAATCTTTAATTTGGGCTTCCTCATAGACTGCCTTGCGATAATAATCCAAATATCTAATTTTAAATATCTGTAAAAATGATACAACTGTAACAGCTGCCACAAATAAGATCTCAGCAATAAAAATAATTACTGCAATAGCTTGAGCAAAATCATCAACAGGATTTATATTATCTATAAATTGATAAGTAAGAGAAATTAGAAATATTCCCCCACCAAATAAAACAAATCCTATAATAAAGATTTCAAATAAAGTTTTAATCAACGTAGTAAATCTCATTGAAAAAAACATATTAACCGTATCTACAATAAAGTTGAGTAAACTTTCGCCATATTGATTTACTTCCTTATTTTTAGTTGTTGTTATCTCTTTACCCTTAACCTCATTATTAACAAGGTCATCCATGCTACAATTAAATATTTTAGCCATGGCAATTAATTTATCCATCTCAGGATAAGTTGCACCACTTTCCCACTTCGATACAGATTGCCTAGATACATTTAACATATCTGCCAATTGTTCTTGGTTAAGATTTGATGCTTTTCTTAAACTTTGAAGTTTTTCACCAAACTCCATAATATCACCTCACATAAAAATTATATAAATATTTTAGGTTGCATTCTACCAACTTCCGGTTGTTTTTTGTTAACTATTAGTTGCATTACACTTAGTCTGTCTCTTATAAACATATCCGAGCCCACGAGACAGAGGCTGATCTCGT
>CAMWQX010000248.1 GCA_947176475.1 uncultured Bacillota bacterium | reverse complement strand
ATATTGCGTTTAATTCTTCTTCCATTAGTTCAACACCTTATCTATAAACCCATATTTTAATGCTGTTTTAGATGAAAACCAACTATCTTTGTTAACGGTATCTTTCTTTACTTGTTTCATTGTTCTATTAGTATTCTTAACTATTAGCCTACATAGTCTATTATTTAAACTTTGACTATGTTCAAATCTTTCTTTCATCTCAGTAACTTTCGTAAATAGTGCTGACGATGTTACTTCGTGAATCATAACTTCTGTATTTTCTAAACAGTAGCGTTTTCCTTTTGCACCTGAAACTAATAAAATTGAAGCCATACTTGCTACACGTCCAATACCGATAGTTGATACATCACTTTTTACATAATTCATCATATCAATTATGGCAAGACCAGATGATACTGAGCCACCAGGTGAATTGATAAATAATTTAATGTCCTTGTGATTGGCTAAATCCAATTTCAATAACTTCTCAATTACTTCTTTTGCTAGGGCGTCCGTTATTTCATCATTGATAAAGATTATTCTTTCTTTATCATACAAATTAATGTTTGATGCTTCTTCTTTCTTTTTCTTGTTCTTATTATTCTTGCTTTTCTTGTTTCTATTATACCTCTTTTTATTTCTATATTTGTTTTCTATATCCATAAACTATCTCCTTAATTGTTCTCTTAATATTACACGTGATCTTATTAGTGATTTAATATGCTTTTCTGTCTCTTTGATACTTTCACTTCCAAATAATTCACTGTATTTAGTTATTAACTCATTAGTCAATGATTTATAATAACCATTTTTATTTTCTAATGCGATAACAAAATTACCGTAAATTATTCCATAATGAGATAAATACCTATTTGCCGACACTAAACCTTTATCCTTATTTTCATTATACAACAAAATAACTTTATCCTTTGCACCTTTAGTTGCACTATCTAAATAAATTGTCTTCATTGGATTACCAACTAAATCTTTAATTGTTCGTTGTGTATCCGGTACTATAATTTCCCTAGGTATTTCATTCGGTCTAATATACAATAATTTTATTCTCTTAACTTGTTCTACATCTCTAACTGCTGACATAACTTTAAATTTAACTCCTTTCCAAGCAAATACCTTTATCACAAAAGCAGCTGCTAGTACTAGGTAACCACCAGTAAGATATAATAACAACGGATTAATAACGATAATTACCAGTAATCAAAAAAAGAACACCGTTATATCCGCCCAAATGGAGCATTGTAAGAGAAGTTATATACAAAAGACGAGCAACAACCCAGCCCGCAACGTTTCTGACAACGTCGTACGTTTAAATATTATTTGTCTACACAGTACCTAACGATGTAATGTCAAAGTTCCCCACTAAATTCCCCACTAGGACATAAAAAAAGAAATTATCATTTACGATAATTCCCTGATATTACCTAAGTTTATATGTTATGTTTTGAATCTTGTGTCGTCGGGTTTTGAGTCCAACGCGTCTACCAATTTCACCACGCAGGCGCATCACAAATTAAGTATAACATAAAATTTAAAATTAATCATCTAAAATTACACCTAAAATGCTAATTAATTCAATTGCTTGAACTTCTGTAACAATCATTCCACGAACTAACTCGGGTTGAATCTTTATTCCATCTATTTTATTTGATGCAATATTTATCCCCATCATTGGTGTATCCATAATCTCAATATTCGAAAAATCATTATTAATAAATTCGATTTCTTTAAATTCCATAGAAGCAAATGTTCCATTTTGCATATTATTATCTTTCATTTTACTATTTAATAACTTCGTTGCACTAAACATTGTATATCGCATATTATTATCTTTAAATTCCCCATATCTAATAAAGGCATCGACAAAATCCAAGCCAATCATATGACATTGTTCAAATAAAACCGAATGAACACTTACCGAAACCATCTTTATATTTGAAAATTCACACTTATGAAAATGACAATTATAAAAAGTACATCTTTCCATATTTCCGGAAAAAGTACACTCTTCAAATACACAATTATCAAAAGAGACATTATTTAATTCTTCATCAATTGTAATCTTCGTAAATCTATAAAAATCATTATTCGTATCATCTACTTCATAAGCATCCGTAAGCATCTCAGGTTCAATATATTTCTTATTCACCTGTTTCATCTTTATATATTGAAGTGAACAATTCTGTTTCACTTTCTCCTGTGTTATCTTCTTTACTTACCTCTGGTAAATCTTCTAATGTTGCAAGTCCAAAGTAATCTAAAAATTCTGATGTTGTACGATATAAATTGGGTCTTCCTGGCATATCCGATTTGCCAGCTTCTTTTAACAATCCCTTAGCTACTAACTTTCTAATTAATTGACCACTTGCAACTCCTCTAATCTCACTTACTTCTGGATTAGATATTGGTTGGTTATAGGCAATAATTGCTAAAGTTTCAAGAGCTGCTTGACTTAATTTATTTGTTCCTGGGGTAACAACCAACTTCTCATAATATTCCTTATGCTCTTGTTTTGTCGTTAATTTAAAAGCATCTCCTAAATAAGATATTCTAAGTCCCCTATCTTCAGCTTCATAATTTTTCTTCAAAGCTGTAAGTAACTCTTTAGCTTCTGTTTGATTTATATTCATTATTTCACATAGGCTTTTTAAGTCTATTCCCTCATCACCCATGACAAATAAAATTCCTTCTAATACTCCTAGTTGCTTCATAACATCACTTCATTTCTATTATAATTTCGCCAAATGTCTTATCTTGTGTTAAAGTAATCTCTTTATTTTTAGACATTTCTAAAATGGAAAGAAAAGTAACTACTACATAAGGTTTACTTACTG
>CAMWQX010000247.1 GCA_947176475.1 uncultured Bacillota bacterium | reverse complement strand
TAATAAATGAGCGTTTAATTGGAAGGCACCTGGATATTCCTTCGATTACATATGGAGGATTCAGTAAAATTTCTCGCGTTTATGGAACGTCAAATTTATTTTATTCTGAGACAACCAATCAGGTAAAATGTTTTGCTTTAGCTGATAGAGACTTTAGAGATCCAAGAATTGTAGATAAAATTAAAGCAGAGTCTCATAGTGAACATTTGATACTGCATGTTTGGGAAAGGAAAGAAATAGAAAATTATTTAATTATTCCTGAAATATTATTTATGCTTATACCAAAATCATACGGTCTAAGGTATGATGATTTTTTAATTCAGCTTGGTTTTTTGCTTGATCAGCAATACGATTATGTTTTCGATGCGCTTTCTACACAATATAGAATTGATTGTAAGGAATTGGACAATGGACAATACTGGGACATTGCTACTTGTAATCAACAGGCAAGAACTTATTTAAAGAAGAACTGGACAACATTAGAGAATAAGATATCGCTTGTTGGCGGCAAAGAATTTTTATCGGTTTTAGCTAAATATTATCAAGATAATTATAGTACACATTTATCTACAAAAAAGATTATAGAAAACCTTACACAAAGCTATTTAGCAAAAGAAATGTTCGATATTTTAGTTCAGTTACAAAATTAATTAGACCAACCGATATTGATCTATGAGTTTTACAATCTTGTTGGTAAGTTTATTTTAAAAACAAGGGAGCTCTAAAAAGGGTAAACGGAAAATGAGAAAGATAATACGAAATGCGACTAAATGTAACCACTGTGGTGAGGTAATTGAATCCACTTATCGGCATCAATTTGTAACCTGTTCTTGTGGGTGTTGTAGCGTTGACGGCGGTCATGATTATTTGAAACGGTGTTTTAAGAACTCCCAAGAGGAAGATTTTATAGACCTTAGCGAAACCGTAGATGTAGATTAAAATAAAATTTGAATTGTGCTCAATATTAATATCATTTATCAATTATGAGAAACTCAAACTGTTCAAGATTTCACCCAAGTCCAAATTAAAATGCAAAAAATAATTTTGAACAAGACAAACTATTATGGTTTATTTGATTTAATAATTATGGACAAAGAACTATTTAAAGCTTTAAGCTTAAGATATACTCCACTTATATCAAACATTATCAATAATAATGTCAAATTTTTTCGTTTTCGAGAAACTATTAAATGGCGGTTCGGATTTGATGAATGCGTTGCTATTTTTGCATGCTGTGATAGCAAAACAAAAATACTTACTATAAATATTGGAGCAGTGGATTATGCTCTTAGAATAAACGAGCCATTACATATTGAATATTTTATTCTACACGAAATTAGACATATTTATCAGTATATGGAGATAGACGACCATATGAATAATAGCTCAGCATGTATCAATCCGGAGCTTGCTAAAAAATGGGCAAATGAAGTGGAAAGATATACGTCTGCAATTGATAAAGATGGTAACGAAAATCCTGAATACTACAAGCAAGATTTAGAATTTGACGCCTTCGCTTTTGCTTTTGCGGTTATTAAACACAAGTATGGCGATATCCCATACATCCAAAAACCAACTAAATACGGAGAAGAGTTTGATAGAACGGTTGGCGGTTGGTGTCAAACATTTCAGTCCGAAAATTTATAATTTAAATGTTTTGTAGGAGTTAAATGAATTACGATACCTTTACATTTCTTCATAGCGAAACCATAAAATACTGCCAATTAATTGAAGGTGATTTGAAATGGATATATTCCTTTTTACATATTGGAGATATTTATCAAACAAGAGATTCGCTTGATTCTTTTGGCTTCGGACAAATAGTTAAAAAATTGAAGCAGTTGGATAATTCCGATGGGGATCCAGAGCTGAATGCTTCCGACTATAACTTTTTAGGACAAATGGCGCAGAAACGGAATTATTGGTGTCATGAATGTTATAGGGATTTCGTTTACATAAACAACTGGGAATATTCATCTGAGTTTGCAAAGGTTTGCAATAAACTTCAAAGAGATCACGATAAACTCCTAATAGTATGCAGAAATGTCGAAAACTTAAAATTGAAACTCAATAGGGATTAAGATACTATCGACATCTTACGAAATTATAAAGAAGGGAAAAACAAGAAAATAAAGTTGGAAACAATGCGAAATACGGTTTGAGTTAAAGACATTAACATATAAATTTCCTGTAATAAAAAGGATTCGCCTAAGAATTCGTAGCATATATGGCGACGAAAGTGTGTGGAAGATATAAAACAATAGTTTGGAGCTGTTATGGCAAGAGATAATTTTACAAAGAAAACAAAAGAGCTGGTTGCACAAAGAGTAGCGTATAGATGTTGTTTTGAAGGATGCGGAATAGCGACTATCGGTCCTAAATACGGTGATGCTTTAAACACGTCTAATATAGGAGTCGGTGCCCATATTTATGCTGCTGCTCCCAAAGGCCCGCGCTATAATCCAAATATGACATCGGAAGAGAGAAAGGCTCCAGATAATTGTATATGGATGTGTGAGACTCACTCTAAGCTTATTGACACGGATGAAAAGGCCTATTCACCAACATTGTTGCATCAGTGGAAAGACAATGCTGAAAAAGAAGCTGCCGATAGGCTGAAAAAGTATCAATATTCTCAAACAGAATTATCTGATAAGAAAACACTAGAGAGCATTTTAAAAATGCTAATTCAAGATGGGCAATATGATGTTTTAATTATGCTTATAGAACAGCTCAAAGCGTCAAATGCACAGGATGAATTACTTTTGCGCTATGAAATTATCTATAACTGCTATTGTAATAGAAATGCCTTGTCTGCCAGCATAAAATATTATTTA
>CAMWQX010000246.1 GCA_947176475.1 uncultured Bacillota bacterium | reverse complement strand
AAAACAACCGGTTAATAATGGAAGTATGATTCCTAAAACTAATATAATTTTTATTTTTTTCATTAATATCCCTCTTCTTTACTAGTTTAAATATATCAAAATGGGGGAAATTTGTAAATTAGAACTAGATAAATAATGATCTTTTATGTATAATGGTAATGGTGATAATATGAACTTTTTATCGGATTATGGGATTAATATAAAAAATGAAGAATTATTAATGAATGCTTTGACACATTCTTCTTATGCTAATGAAAATCGCACTTTGAGTTATGAGCGTTTAGAATTTTTAGGAGATGCGGTTTTAGAACTTGCGACAAGTGAGTATTTTTATTTGCATACATCTTTAAAAGAAGGGGAAATGAGTAAGGTTAGAGCAAGTTATGTTTGTGAGAATGCTTTATGTGAATATGCTAAGGAAATTGGTTTAGTAGAACATATTAGATGTAGCAATGGACTTCATGATCTTACACCTTCGATTATTGCCGATTGCTTTGAAAGTGTTTTGGCTGTCATATTTTTAGAACATGGATTTTCCAAAGCGAAAAAGTTTGCCTTAGGTATTATCGTTCCCTATATTGAAAAGGGCGTAAAATTTATTAATGATAATAAGTCATATTTACAAGAAATGGTTCAAATGGAAAAGAAAAGTTTAGAATATGTTGTGACGAGTGAAGAAGGGCCAGCTCATGATAAGACTTTTGAAGTTGATGTAATAGTTGATGGAATGCGCTTTGGCCATGGGGTTGGTAAGAGTAAAAAAGAAGCGGAACAAAATGCGGCAAGTGATGCCATAAAGAAGATTGCATAGGAGGAATTTTATGAAGTTATTAAGTATTAAAGCACATGGTTTTAAATCATTTGCAGAGAAAATAGAAATTAATATTGGCGATGGTATCACAGGTATTGTTGGACCTAATGGTAGTGGTAAGAGTAATGTTGTAGATGCCGTTAAATGGGTTTTAGGAGAAACTAGTTTAAAAGAAATTCGTGGTGGAGATGCCATGAGTGATGTTATATTTGCTGGTTCCCAAACGAGAAGTCCTTTAACACGTGCTTGGGTATCATTGACTTTTGACAATAGTGATCATTATTTGGCTAGTGATTTGGCGGAAATTGAGATAAAAAGGGAAATTTTTAAATCAGGAGAAAATGAATATTTTATCAATAATACAAAGGTAAGAAAAAAAGATATTACGGATTTATTTTTAGATAGTGGAGCAAATGCGGATTCTTTTTCGATTATTTCCCAAGGTAAGATAATGGAAATATTAAAGGGAAAACCTAGTGATAGAAGAATTATTATTGAGGAAGCAGCGGGTGTTTTAAAGTATAAAAAACGCAAAGAAGATTCGATGCGCAAATTAGATAATACTAACGATAATTTGGAAAAAGTCAATTTGGTTATTGCGGAGTTAGAAAGTAATGTTGAACCTTTAAGAATTCAAGCTGAGGCTGCCCAAAAATATTTGGAAGCTAAAGAAGAATTAAAGGGAATAGAAATAGCACTACTTGCTAGTGATATAAAGAAGATAAATGAAGAATATAATCGAACTAAGAGTAGCTTAGAAAAATTAAATGAAGAAATATTAAATATGGATAATTCTTCGAGCATAGATAATTCGAAATTAGAAAAACTTAAGAGTGCTAATATTAAACTTGATGAGAGTATTAGTACAACTAGTGAAAGTATTATTAATTTGACACAAGAATTATCGGCGTTAGAAACAAAGAAACAAGTTATATCAGAACGCAAGAAGTATGAAGTTGATGATCAAAAGTTAGAGAATAATATTATGCTTCTTAAGGAAAATGAGGTTAACTTGAAGAAGAATATTGCTGTATTAAATGATGAAGTAAAAGCGATAGTTGATTCTTTAGATAAGGAAAAGAAAGTTTTAACTTCTTTAGAAGAAGAATATCGTGTTCAAACGATTAGAAAGAATACTTTAACTAATGAGTTAAGTACAAAGACTCGTGAAGAGGCTAATTTAAAGAATAAGATAGATATTTTAAATGAAACAATCGAAAATGATACAAAGTTGCCTTATGCGGTTAAGAGTGTCTTAAATAATCCGAGATTAAAAGGGATACATGATGTTTTATGTAAATTAATTGATACGGAAGAAAAATATGTTACGGCTTTAGAAATAGCATTAGGAGCTAATGCTAATGTCATTGTTGTCGATGATGAAGTGGCTGGTAAGAATGCGATAAACTATTTGAAAGATAATAAACTTGGAAGAGCAACGTTTTTTCCAATAAGTGTTATTAAGGGAAGATATGTTGATGATGAGGTATTAAGGGTTTGTAAGTCAACAGCAGGGTTTATTGATGTGGCAAGTAATCTAGTGACTTATAATCCTTTATATAAAGACATCGTGGAAAATCAATTGGGAGCTACATTAATTGTCAATAATATTGATACGATGAATAGTTTAGGTAAAAAAATCGGCTATAGATATCGCATTATTACCTTAGATGGGGAACTTTTACATACTGGTGGTTCAATGACTGGTGGTATAAATAAGTCAAGTAATGGGGTAATAAACGCAAAGTATGAATTAGCAAGATATATAAATGATTTAAATATTTTAGTGAATGAAACTAAATTAATTGAGGAACATATTAATGAGATTGATAATGATTTAAAAATACTTGAAGAAAAGATATTTAAATCACGTGGTCTTGTTACTTCAATTGAAGAAAAACAAAAGGGTCGTACTTTAGAAGTAGATGAACTTAAGAGAAAATTAGAAGAAACGGAAAGTGAACTTAAGGGAACAGACAATGTATTAAAGAATGAGACCGATAAAGAATTAGATAAGGTATTAAAGG
>CAMWQX010000245.1 GCA_947176475.1 uncultured Bacillota bacterium | reverse complement strand
TACTGCAAGTTTTAAATTTTATTCAGGGGGTTTTATTGGAGGTGGTAGTTATGACGAAAAACGAACTTGTTATGTTAGTATTCTTACTAGCTGTCATAATAATACTGCTATTACTTAAGTAATAGCAATAAAAAAAGCATCTTTAATTCATTCGAATAAAAGATGCCAATCACATTAGTGGTAAGCATTAAACTTGCAATGTAATGCCTCTCACAACTTAAGTTTATCAAAGATAATAGCTCTTTTCAAGTGAATATTATCTTTTTTTATTGTTGTTTTTGACAAGTTTTGACATGTTTTGTCGAAACTGTTGTCACCCTATACTTTACTATTTATAATATACAACTCAAGAAGCTTTTGAATTGATGCTTATCACTCCTTATAAGGACTATGCATTTGGGGTTTTGGTTGATTTTGTAACAAAAGACAACCGTTATGCAAGAAAGGAATAAGGAGTGGTTGTAATGACTAAACAGGAATTGATTGCTTTGATTAAAGCCTTGATTATAATTATATTTAGGTTGCTATACCTTTTAATAAAAGGTTTATAGCAAACAAAAAGCATCTTCTCAATTATTTCACCCAAGTAAGATGCTTTTACCCAAAATGTGGTAAGCGCGTATAGTCCTAAGAATACTTACTTCTCACACTTTTATTTTATCATTATTATTTATATTTATGCAATATCTATTATTGTTTTTTATTTTAGCCTACTAATACGATGCGGAAACCAAAGTTAGATATTGAACCACCAGTATTCCTATTGAAACTTAATTGTCCAGCTAATACTCCATAACTATAAGTGCCTCCTCGACTTGTCCAAGGGTGACCAGATTCCAAGAAGAGTGCATAAGAGTTGTACCATATGCTATGAGGCCTCTTTGTGCCATCGCTATCCTCATAATCTGTAAATGCTCCAAGTTCTCCAGTTGCATCTCCTAAGATTCGGTATTGATATGAGTTATCTACACTACTTGCATTATAAACATCAAAGTATTTAGCATTATAATTTGCTATAGTTGATGTAGTAAATCCACTACTTCCTAAATTGCCACTTATATGTGAAGATAAATATTCATGTGCTCCACCACTCATATCATATATACCAGTTATATTACCCGTTGTACTTGCCAAATATCCTATCTCCGTATTATATGCTTGATTAAATGCTGATCCATCCCCTGAAGTACCAGGATATGTATGTTGATCCAAACTTGGTGATGCACTAAAGCCAGTTTTGTATGATGAATTATTATTAATATTCACTTCGTTATTTATACCGTATTTGGAATGTGACAAATATGCAACGGCTCCCCACTCAGTGTTTTTCATCATATGTGAATCTAATGAGCGCTCATAATTATATGAACTTACAAAAGAATTATAGACTGTATTAGTTAGCCAAGAATAAGCATTGGGTTTAATAACTATCTTTGAAGAAGCAGAACTATTAACTTTAGCATTAGCTATTGTTGTAGCACCTCTATATCCTGTTTCGAACTTTCCAACCCAAAATCCATTAACGCCTAATGATATAAATGCTGGATGCGTCATATATTCGCCATTATTACAATTTCCTGTGGATCCACTTGTCATTGGTGTCTTACATGATTTTCCTTCAACATCTGTGGTATCTTTAGTATCAAATACAATATCTATTTCGTGAGCCTTTTTACTTGCTGTTCCGGTATTCCATAATCTATATTTATACTTTGGTATCCATACGAAATATGATTCAATGTCTTCTTCTTTAATAGTATCTCCAACTTTATAAGTTTGTGATGGAGAATCATTTAATATAACTACATTAGCCCATCTCTTTTCGGAGTAGTTATACCAATCTGAATCATTTTTACTTACCATTGTTACTTTGCCATCATCGGCAAGTGTTACAGGAATTAGTTTTCCTTCTGAATCTAACTTAGGTGGTGATGCATTTGATGTATCTGTTGATGTTTCCTTTTCAAAGGATATTTTATAGGGATTGTCTTTCGTCCCTTCTCCTTTTGTTATATAGAGTTTTGTATCTATAAACATAGATGGAAATGTTGGTATTCCACTATGAGCACTAGTTTCTTGAAGAACGCCTTTAGAGGAGATAGCAAAAACTAAATTACCATCATTTGAAATTGGCGAAATCGTAAATTGATAAGTGTTTGATCTTTTTAGATTTAACCAATCGTTTGCATAGCAATCATTTTCATTGTAAGAAGATAAACTTGCATTTAAGCATACTTTTCTTACAGCTCCACCTACTGCATACCCATAATCACTTGGATATATTAATCCGACATTTCCTATCCATGTTGTTTTACGTCCCGTGTATACTTCTGTACCTCTCTCTTTTACATACATTGCTTTAGCAGAAATACTTGATGTGGAGTTTCCCCCTATGTTCCACATTACTTTACTTATCATTAACTTTGCTTCATTTGTTAATCCATTACTGCTATAATCACAACTCCTTGTTGCATTATTAAAACCAAAATAACATATTCCACTTGTTCTATTCCAATAAGGACCAGAGTTTAACAATTGCATTAATCTACTATCTGTCCAATCATTGCTTCCACCATTTGATATTGATGAACCAGTTCCAGAGGGTTTATTGTCCCACGTAGCACTTATTGATTCATCTCTTATTATCTTCACTCTTGATGCACTTTTACCATCAGAATCCTTAACATTATTCATGACACCTATGATTCGCCATAATTCCCCATTAAACTCTACATAGTTATTTGGGTCTGCACCAATATATCTCAGATTCTTATCAACCGTATCATCATAAGCTAAATTAGTTGTATCTGTCTTAGCTAGATCAGTTACATATGTAATGATATTTTCATTAATTA
>CAMWQX010000244.1 GCA_947176475.1 uncultured Bacillota bacterium | reverse complement strand
AATGATGACTATTCAAATATTCGTCTAAATATTTAAGCCACTCATCTGCTTTCTCTTCTTCAAAGTAATTGCGTAAAAAATCAATCATAATTCCTACTCGTAATTTAGATTCATCCTTACCAGATTCTGTCATCATCAATGTTGGATAATTAAATAAAACTTCAAAGATAAAATTAACTGTACTAGGTGCGGGAATTAAATGATTCTCATATGTATCTTCTTCCTTTGGAAATTCATCTACTTTAAAAAATGGACGATCAATTTTTAATCCGAATTGAAATACCCTTAAGATACCTGTTGCTCCCAAAGCATCACACATGTCCGCATCTGAGACAATCATGCCTTCTAAACTAGTTGGTCTAATGCCTTTTAAAGATTTGCTATAGCCAATACATTTTAATTGTTCACATATTCTTGTTGTTCTCGTCTCTTCTATGCCAATTTTACTCATTATGCTTTTGGCATTTGTTAAATCCTCTTGTGACTCTTTACCAAATAATTTATAATCATCAACATCATGCAACATGGCAATTAAAATTGCATCATCGACATTAGCTTCTTCCTTTTTGGCAAATTTAATAGCTAAATCCGTTACTCTATCAACATGTTCCATTCCATGACCGGAATTATCTTTATCTAATAACTCTACTACATAATCTCTTACTTTTTCTATCATATAACACCTATAATTCAATTATTTCAAGTTCATCTGGAACAATTACATTTCCCTTATATACTGTCTTAGCTTCTTTAGTATATGCATCTTTCCTACCATCACCTAAATTATCTTCAGTATGATATAAAAGAATTGTTTTAACTTTTAATTCTTCCATAATCTTAGCCGCACTCAAAGCTGTTGAATGATTCTTTTCATATGGATGGAAAATATCCTTTTCCGAATCTAAACAAAAGGCTTCATGCATAACAAAATCGGCATTCTTAACCATATCATATAATTCTGGTCTCAAAGTTTCATCTCCTAAAAACATAATATTTTTATTATCATACATAAATTTAAAGCCAAATTGTTTAGTATCTTTTGCCTGAATATCAAAGAAAGTATAATCAACTCCACAAATATTATAAGTATCTCCATCCCTCAAAATAACATAGTTAATGACACCCTCTAAAATATCCACAAGTTTCTTTGGTAAAACATAATTAGATATTCCCTTAATAGCTTCATAAACAACATCATTACAATAGACATTAATCTTACCCTTTATCTCATCATGCATTTTTAAAATACCAATTTTTTTATACATCCAAATAAGACCTAAAATATGATCTGTATGACTATGCGAAACAAAGATATCTTTTATTTCCTTCATATCAATATTGACATTATTTAATCTCTTTCGAACTTCACAGCCACCACCAGTATCTACGAGAAAATGTCCATTATTATTTGAAATAACAAAACAAGTATTAAAAAAATCTAATGTTCCTCCTGTACCTGTTCCTAAAAATGTGAACCTCATTATATCTCCTCCTCATAAAGTCTTATCCAACCTAAATCTAACCATAACTTTATATCATCATAACATGCTACTTTTTCACTAGGCATCTTTAAAAGAACTAAATCGATATCTTTCTTATCAACTAGTTTTAATGAAAGCCCATAAGCTAGTTCGGCAAACACTTCTGAACCTATATAGCCTTCAACATCATTGCAATCTTCATTCATTACAAATACCATATCAGATAATTTTATGTTGCTATAAAACTCCGTCCAAGTTATCGGATATAAATCCATAAGTTTTTCCTTACTTACCTTCCTGGGATAATCCATAATCTCATAATTATGTCTTTCAAAATAATTCTTCCAATAATCTAATTTTTCCTTCAATTTTAAATTTCCACAAATAACAACTCTCATAATATCTCCCTCATTCTTTTCTATTTTTTTCATCAAACAATCTCAATTTCTCAATACATTTCAAATGAACTGGTCTAGCAAGTGGTACTATTTCTTCTGAATCAGCATCCTTAAAATCTATCCACTTAACTCCTTTACTTTCACTCTTAGCATAAGTTAAGACTTCATCCTCTTTGGCTTCCATTAAATACATTACATCAAAATGTGTATGAAAATGAACATGTTTACCATTTTTAATATGATTTTTTGCTACAGCATTTTGAATTGCAAAAATATCTTCATTTAAAACCTTAGCATGTACTCCAGATTCTTCAAGCACTTCTCTTTTCGCCACTTCCAATAGATTTGGATTACCATCTGCGTGTCCTCCTAAATACATCCACCCATCATTGATAATATGGTAGACAGCTAAAAACTTATCATGATTTTCATTTACAACAAAAGCTGAAGCTGTTATATGACCAAATATATTATCCCTTGTTAAGTAATCATCATGGGTTTCCATAAATTTTAATAAATATTCTTTTTCATATTTTTCCTCTTCATCTAAAGGCTTAAATTTTTTTATCTCTTCTATGATATTCATACCATCACCTTATTTATTATATCATAAAAAAACTCAATAATATTATTGAGTTTGTTCTTCTATTAACACTTTCATAAAGCCGGTAATTTCTTCTTTATAATCATCAAGTGATTGAATATTTAATAACATCTCTTTGCTTTTTTCTATCAAAGCATTCTTATCAATCTTTTTTAATAAACTACTTATTTTGCTATTCTCCTCAACAGCTAAAATTACAAGAACATTTAAAAGCGATTGATAAACAAGGAATTCCGGAGACTGAATAAATACATCGGAAAACATTTCATAATATTCTTCTTCATCTGCATCTTTAAATAAAGTAATATACTCTTTTAATAAACCTTGTATTGGTTTAACATATTTTTCATCAACAAATTTAGCAATTTTTTCATCTTCTAATATTT
>CAMWQX010000243.1 GCA_947176475.1 uncultured Bacillota bacterium | reverse complement strand
AAATGTTAGATAATGGACATTTCTTGGGGGTTGGACATTTAACACATTATGTTTTAGATAGTATAATTCATCCTTATGTTATCTATGAATGTGGGGAATATAATAAAAATAAACCAGAGACATATAAGTATGTGGGAATACACACTCAAATGGAAGTTGATATGGATGCTTATTTGTATGAAACGAGAGAAAACAAGCCATTTAAGAATTTAAAATTTCATAAGGTAAATCCTAAAAAGAGGATAAATAAAGATATTTTAAATGTATTAAATAAAGTGTATGAAGAGACTTTTAATGTTAAAAATGGTGGTATTAAATATCAAAAAGCCTTGAATATGTCTTATTTTGGTCTTAAATATATTACTAATGATAAACATGGAAGAAAGAAGTCTTTATATCAAAGAATTGATAAAATGCTTCCGAATAAAGGTCGTAAATTTGCCACATTTAGCTATTATGTAACTTCTATTGATGAGTCAATTTTTAACTTAAATCATCATGTATGGTATAATCCATGTGATAAGAGAATTAAGAGTACTGAGTCTTTCTTTGATTTATATGACAAGGCCGTTGCTACATGTGTTAAAGTATTTGAAGCAACTAATAAATATATAAAAGAGGAAATCAATTTAAAAGAATATAAAGATATTTTAAAAGATAACTCTTATGTTACGGGTTTATCATGGCGAAAGAAAGATGAGTTACAATATTTTGCTTTTTAGCATAGCCAGTAAGGAGATGGACAATGATTTTAGATGTATCTAAGAAGGAACATATGCAAATGATAAGTTTGTATAAGAAGTGTCGTGGCATTGCATTGATTGATAAATATTTGCCTGAAATTAGTCCTATAAATAAGATGTATGTTATAAATACAGAAGACGAATGGGAGCAAGTTAAAGAAGAATTTCCAATAAACGCGATGACGGTTAGATGTGATTGTCCTAGAGGAGTGGAAGGTAAACTTCCAGAAGGGCAGACTTTTCATAGAGATAGAGTTAATCAATATATTAAAGATGTCCAAAAACTAGTTCCTGATGCTGTAATAATTTTAGAAGATTTAAAGCCTGGCACGAATGAGCGAATTCATACTAAGGGCGGATTTAATCTTGATATAAAAATAGGCGATTATATATACATTGATTATGTTGGGCCTAGTTTTGACTGTGGAATGTTGTGCAAGGGGAAAGGAAGTCATGAAAGTTGGGTTATACCATGGACGGAAGTTCCATTTATAGATGATACTTTTATGAAAAAATATAAAGTAGGAGAAATAAATAGTTGCCAATATTGGGAAACAGCTAAGATAAGAATTGACTTTTTAATGGATGTATATCCAGATAAAAAGGATGAAATACTTGCGACTATGCCTAAAAGCTATAAGACAATAGAAAAAAGTGTCTTTAGAGATTTAAGGGATGATGTAATATTCCCTTTGTATCTTAAACAAGAGGAATTGTTGAAGGATGGCATGGAACACTTCGGTGTAGAGATAAATGTTGTTGAAGATGGATCAATGGTGCCTTTTGAAATATCTATTTCATCACGATTTAAAAAGCAATGAAATATCATTATGGGGATGAAGCTATTGCTTAAAGTAATCTTTAAGATGGGAATATTGTAAGAATTTTACATTGATGATATAATTGTCATAGAACTTTAAAAAGTATGAATGGAAATGAGTGATAAAAAATGAGTGGATTTTTTGTAAAGAATGATGAAGGAAAATGGAATGTTTATAGTCATAGTATTGATAATTTTTTATTTGACGATTGGCTAACTTATGAACAGTTGGTAGACGAGCTTTGCAAAGAAGAAATAGAAAAATTAAAGGAAAAGTTAGCAACTTTGTTAACTGATCATCCTAGAATGACTGTTATGAGTTATGATGAAGCAATGCAAAGAATTAGAGAAACTAGTCAAGAATATTTGAGAGAACAAGCTGAAAAATCAGAAAATAATGCTCCAGGTTTTCATGTATAGTTTTAAAAAAGACTGTTAAATAACAGTCTTTTAAAATGATAAGATTGGCTAAGTTAATTTTTACTTTGAAATTCTTCTATTACCTTTTTATTTACAACTTCGTCAATAAATTGTTTATTATGTTCTAATATAAAATATAATATTTCAACAAACTCTAGAACATCTTGTTTTAATTTATCACAGAATGGTTTTAATATAGCGCATAGTTCTTCTTTAGATAATGCTTGCAATTCAGTGAATGTGATGGAAATATTGTTATCACAGTCAGAGCATTGGATATATTCATCTAGAATCATGACTTTTAACATAGCACATTTTTGTTTATCTTCATTATAATTAATTATGCGATATCCATTTAGAATTTCAAATGATAGGGGAAATAATATTTCATCAGGATTTATAGTTTCATAATCGCAATTGAAATATTCTTCACAGAAACAACTATTATCACTGAGAGAATATCGGTTATATCCTTGCATTTTCATACAATAAGGATATATATTATTGTCATTTTTTTGAATTATAATATCGTCATGGTCAATTTTGATGTTGGTGCTCTCGCTTGATTTATAAAAGCATATTGGAGAAGGTATACGATAACCAGGATCTAAAATAATATAATAAATCTGTTCATTACGGAGTGTAGGAATTAATAAGGACATATGGGCTTCTTTAATAAGATCATCTCCAAAGGTGGAAGAAAAACCAATAGATTTATAAGAGATATATTTGGCATTGATTCCAAATTTACTTAATTTTTCTTTTAAAATTTTTGTAGCATAGTAACAGTTAAAACGTACTTGGGAATAATCATCAATACTTTCTATAGTTTCTTTTATACTTCCGTTGAATTTTTCTTTAACTAACTTGATTAAATCAAATGTACTATAGGTAT
>CAMWQX010000242.1 GCA_947176475.1 uncultured Bacillota bacterium | reverse complement strand
GTTTTGTGGAGTATAGTTCTGTGAGTCTGCATTCACGTTGCTAGGATGTTTTAATCTGTTTTCATGGTTATTTAATATATAATTATTATGATAAATATCACCAGTTATATATTTTCGCATAGCAACAAACGTATCCATGATTGCTATACTTACTTTAATTGCTATATTAGTCCTTAATACGGTTGAAAGCATTGCAATACCTTGCTCTGTGAATGCCATGTGTCCTTTTCTGGCTCCACCTTTTGAAGTCGCAATTTGCGACTTCAAAATATTATACTCTTTTTCACTTATTTTAAAACAATACCTTTCAGGAAATTTTTCCTTGTTTCTAGAAACAGCTTCATTAATTCTTTTAGTTTCTGTTTCATAAAGCCTTGCTAAATCCACATCTAACATTACCTGTTTATCATTAATTACATAAATAAGATTCTCAATTTTAATATTATTAATATTAACTATTTCGTTTATTTTTATCACTCCTTTTTGCAAAATTTTCTCTATATTTCTCTAATACTACATTGTTATCCCCAAAAAAGACTCTATATTTCGTTTAACCACTCCCTACAATATATATTAACGGCAATCTAGCAAATTACTTGTAAATAAAAAAAGAATAGTGCATACTATTCTTTGCTTACAACGAGCGTCCTTTTTCGACTTCATAATTTAATTTATCACGATAACTTATCATTGCCAGTTTCTGCCTAACTTGGTTATCTAGAAAAGCTAATTTTGCTATATAATCTCGATATTCTTCCATCTCTAATTCTTTTTTATATTGAATTTCTACAACAGATCTCAAACGTGCTACTTCATCTAGTAAGATCATGAAATCGCCCTCGTCACAATCTTCTTCATCTTGGTATAAAAATTGGAGTATTATTTGTGATAATCTTTCAAACTTCTTTTGAAACTTGCGAGTCAAAAGATAATTAATCATCTTATGATCATGAATAGTTACTGTTCGAACATTTATATAAGGCGCATTTTCCTTTTGTTTAGGATTAAATTTATACCCTTCAAGATCATACTCCATATATTCTATATCTTTAACTTCATTATCTCTCTTTAACAAATAAATACTCATTCTTTACACCTCCTTAGTCTAATAAATCAGGTCTATTTTTTTCCGTTTTCAATCTTGCTTGTTCACGTCTCCATTTTTCAATATTAGCATGGTGTCCACTTAATAATACTTCAGGAACATCAAAGCCATCAAATGATGCTGGTTTAGTATATGTCGGATAATCAAGTAAATTCTCCGTAAATGATTCCTCTTCATAACTTTCCTTTTTTATAACCCCATCAAGTAATCTAATGACAGCATCACTTACGACCATTGCTGGTATTTCTCCACCTGTTAAGACATAATCGCCAATTGATAATTCCATATCTACATAATTTAATATTCTCTCATCAATTCCCTCATAATGTCCACATATTAATATTAAATGTTTTTTACCTCGTAAGTCAAGTGCTGTTTGCTGTTTAAAGGGAATTCCCGATGGCGTCATAAGAATTACAATGGAATCCTTTGTCTTCACCGAATTAATTGCATCAACCACTGGTTCAATCATCATTACCATACCTGATCCACCACCATAAGGCGTATCATCTACTTGTCCATAGCTATTTTTAGCAAAGTCTCGAATATTTACAATATCAAATGTTACTTTTTCTTTTTCAATAGCGCGTTTTATTATTGAAGTGCTCAAAAATCCTTCAAAAAGTTCAGGAAATAAAGTTAAGATACTTATTCTCATAATATAAGCTCCTTTGCTGATTTTTTTACCAAAATCTCCTTTTTTTCAAGATTAACACTTTCTATATAATCGCCCTTTAAAGGAATATAATAAATCTTGTCTTGATAACTTATATGTAACAAACTATTTTGTCCACGATTATAATCCTTAACTATTCCGAAGTTTTCTTCTTCAATTAACACTTTCATACCAATCAAGTCTTCCATTAAATAATCATCGCTTGCTAAATCTAAATCGCTTCTTTTTACAAACAAATTAAGACCCTTAAATGGTAATACTTGATTAATATCATTAAATCCTTCAAGAGTTATCATATCAAAGTTTTTGTGAGTACGGTAAGTTCTTATTATAAATTCTTGGTTATTAATAATTACTGTTCTTCCTAACTTAAAAACATCATCTTTAAGTTCAAAATCACTTAATATTCTCATTTCTCCCTTAATACCATGAGTATTTACTATCTTTCCTACAAAAACATTCTCCATATAATCCCTCTTTAATTGCTTATTATATTATCTTGAGGCATCAATTTCAAGTAAATTATCGCAAATTAAGTTATCATAATATTTTTGTTTCACACTTAATTCCTCTTTACTATGTATTGTATAACCTAAAACCAAATAATTGGCTCTCAAGAACTTTAATTTTTCATCATTAACTATGTCCATATTTATATTAATAAAATCATACTTTTTAAAAAAAGGCATTTTCTTCAAATTCTTCTTATTAACTAAATAGCCAACAATGACATTCGGTCTATTCTTATTAAACCATTTTATCGTTTTAGCATGAAACGTTTGAATAGCATATAATCCCTTATAATTATCTAATATTTCAGCCACTTTTGTTTCAAATACACTATGTTTCTTTCGACTTTTTAATTCAATTATCAAAGGAACCTTGCCATCTATAAATTCTAGCATTTCCTCTAAAGTAGGTATTTGATACTTAGCAATATAAGTTAACTCCTCATAACTTAATTTCTCAATATCGCCATCCATATGTAACAATCTTTCCATATCTTGATCATGAAAAACCACAACCGTCCCATCAATAAGCATGCGTATATCTACTTCAATTAAATAATTTTTCATCATTGCAATTTTAAATGCTTAAAA
>CAMWQX010000241.1 GCA_947176475.1 uncultured Bacillota bacterium | reverse complement strand
CATACAATATATTCATATTCCCAAAAAAAAGAAGAAATTATTTCTTCTTATTGTTTAAATATTAATTCTTGATTGTCCTCAATGAAGTCAGGATAATCATAGAATGTAATATATCTTTTTTGTAAAAGTGTACTTAGAATTGGAAATTTACTAAATAAGCTAAAGGCCTTTTTGTCGTTTTCATTACTTGTATATTCATAGTTTGCTACATTAATTAATGTTTGAACATAATCTTTAACTTCATTATTTTCCATGCGTCTTATATCACTTACAGGTACGCCATAATATTGACTTAAGAATTCAACATATTTATTTTCTAAAGCTACAATGTTTGTAACCATATATTCTTCATAATATTTACGATAGCGGATTATCTCCGGATTCGAATCATCTTCATAATATTCATAAGCATTTTTTACGACAATATCTTTTAAGATGTTGAATACAGCAAGATTGTCCTCTAAAGTAAACATTCTTTCACCTTTTTGATTGGTATAATCTGTTAATTTTTCTAACATCATACGGAAGATATCAATACGATAAGCATAGCCAATATCAACATTGTAATCGAAGAAGGTCTTCTCTTCTAATTCTTCTTCTGTATATATTTTTTCCCATAAATTGTTGCGGAAGTTTTTAGAATCAATGGAGTATACAATATGGTAGAAATTGTATATTTCTTCACGGGAACGCAAATCATAGAAATTGTATAAAGCAGCATAATCAGTATCAGCTATGGCATTATAATAATCTTCGATTTTAGCATCTTCATTACATAAGGCAAGAGTTAATAGTAATAACTCGTCCGCTCTCTCACTTTCATAGACATAATCACCAAATTGCATTAGACGATTTTGCGGATATTTTCCCATTATATAAATATCAGATTCAGCCGATGATTCGGAGATAGTAGATATATAACTGCCATCATAAACAAACATATTATCTAAAACTATTCCTTGCTCAATACGACATTGACAAGCTTTTTGGCGAACATGATTAAATTCATGTAATAAGGTTTCAAGTAATATATCATTAAATTTCTTTTGTTGATCTTCTAAATCATAATACATAGAAGCAATTAAATCTATAGCCACATCATCAACAACGATAATATTTTGAACAGAATCATATACTCCTAAGATAATGGAATCATCTTCAGAGGCATAGACAAGATAATATCTCTCGTCATCTTCACTATTAGAATAGAATTTAGAAGCATTACCAAAAACAATAGTTAAATATTCGACTTGATGTAAGTCTTCATAAATATCATTTTTACCATTTATTATAGTTTCAATGGTATATTTTAGATTAATTTCAAAGTCAATTACATGATCTTCAACCACTGGTTCTTCAAGAAAAGGAATACGAAATTCAGGATGTTCACTGACATATTTTTCGGAATTTTCCTTTAAGATGTCAAAAAATAACTCTGGATCTAATTCATATCCTCTTTCACAATGAGTTTCAATATTCGAATAATTAATAATCTTGTCTATTTGTTCTTGACTTAAATAAGCATCAATATAATTATAATTAACGTCATAATCCTCAAAATATTTAGAATATTCGTTAGCTAATTCAGTTAAACGCATTTCTTCTAATTCTCTCGCGGATAATTCAACTGTATGTGGTTCCTCAACTTCTTGAACAATTGATGGTGATACCACTGGTTCTTCTTTATTTGAATTGCTGCATCCGGTTAATAACATAGGCAAAATAAGCCCGGCAGCTAATTTTTTGTAAAATGATCCCCTTTTCATTTTAAAACTCCCCTTTTTTCATGATGTATATTATACTCATTTTTGCAAAATAGTCAAATTTTGGGGCATAAAAAAAGAGGGTAAACCTCTTTATAACCATACTCCGTATACTACTCCGAACATAGCAAGTAAGAAACCGGCTACCCAGAAGCATTTTACGATATCTTGTTCACTCCAACCTAATTCTTCAAAATGATGATGAATTGGGGCTTTTAAGAATACTTTGGTATTAAATTTGCGAATAGCAATTATTTGGATAAAACTTGATAGAACCTCTATTACGAAGACACCACCAATTAAGGCTAGAGATATCTCATGATGAGTTAATATAGCAATTGTTGCTAGAGCTCCACCTAAAGCAAGAGATCCCGTATCGCCCATAAAAACACGAGCTGGATGGGTATTAAACATCAAGAAGCCTAATAAACTTCCTACTAAGACAAAGGAAAATATGGCCATTCCGTCATATCCAACAATCCAATCACTACCCCATGATATAATACCATAGGCTAAGAATGCCATTGCCGATAAGCCGCCACATAAACCATCTAATCCATCAGTAATATTTACGGCATTGGTTGTACCTACTAATAACAGTAAGATAAATACGCCATAGAACCAACCTAATTCCCACTTAATTCCTAATAATGATACTTCTAGAGTTGTCGTTCCGCCATTATGCTTATAGATAGTATAGAAAACAACAGCTATAAACAATTGGGCAACTAATTTAGTTAGTGTCGATAATCCTTTATTATTGTGATAACGGATTTTTAAATAATCATCAATAAATCCGAGTAAGCCATAAGCTAAGAAAACAAATATGACGATTGCTAAATTTGAACTTATAACAATACTTCCTTTAAGAGCTAATAAAAGAATGGCTATTAAAGGAGGAATAATAAATATTAAACCACCAATCGTTGGAGTTCCTTCCTTTTTTAAATGTCTTTTGTTTATTAATCTACTTACGCTTTGTCCAGCCTTTAATTGTTTTAAAACGGGTATTACTAAAATACCGACAATAAGTGCTAAAACAAATCCCAGTGTTAAACCTAAGATAGATTTTGCTAATATTAGCATATTTTCACCACCTAAGAATATTATACACTATTTATCTTGAATTAATATAGTATAT
>CAMWQX010000240.1 GCA_947176475.1 uncultured Bacillota bacterium | reverse complement strand
ACTATAAATAGTTTCTTTTTTATTAGCATTTTTTTCCTGTTATAGCATATCTTAATGAACTGCCTAATGCACGTCCGATATCAAGAATAGTAGTTAACAGTTTAGAAATAGAATTGATTAGCGAACTTGATGTTTGGGTAGCTCCGCCTACTACTTCATATAATTCATAATCAGTTAATATCATTTATTACACTTTAATGGACGGAAGTAGCCATCAATAACACCAATTACAAAGGTTACAATAGCTGCAACTACTATAGAAACACCGATTTTAATTCCGCCACCAACAACTTCATTTAATTCTTCGTTACTTAGTACCATATTTTTCTCCTTTCCTATACATTTATGACTCTTTTAAAATATTTTTTCTTATTCTTATGAGAAATATAGATAATCGTATTTTCTTTATAATGATTAAATATTTTGTTTAAGATACGATCTTCAAGCATATCATTTACTTCAGAAAGTGTTTCATCAAGAATTATAATCTTTTTATTCAAAATAAGTGTTCTTGCTAGAATAATTAATTGTCTTTCTCCGCCTGACAATTCCTCTCCTCCTCCATATAAGAAAGTGTCATACTTAAAAGGACGATTTTTTACAATTCTATCTAATTCACAAATTTTGATAATTGTGTTAAATTCAGCTTCAGATACATTTCTTCCCATTAGAATATTATCTCTGATGGTTCCCGTAAATATCTTTTCGGTTTGACATGAATAACTAAGATTTTCTCTTAACTCTTTTGTTGAGATTTCCTTAAGATTTTCTCTTCCAATATAAATTTTACCATTATAATTATCATATTCTTTATTGATAAGTTTGCATATTGTCGATTTTCCCTTACCGCTTGTACCTTTTATTATGACTTTTTCTCCTACATCGATTTTAAAATTAAGATTTTCTACAATATTTTTTATTTTATTGTAACTAAATGTAACATCTTGAAATTCAATTGTTCCATTTTGAAAGTTTTTTCCTTCAAAGTTATCTTCTTTTAAATCATAGAATTCATTAACTCTAGTAATTATACTTTTATAATAGATTATGTTTGGGATTAGATTTGCTATCGCCTCTACTGAGGATAGCACTAAAACGATGAGATTATTTATTAGTATAATAGTTTCTAGAGTTACATTGTTTTCAAAAAAGTTAAATAAAAGGATAGTATTACACATTAGTTCAAATAACCCAAATATTAAGCCTTTAATCATTGTTGTTCTATATATATATTTTTCATATTTATGATTATTTTTGAGATAAATATCTAAACTTTCTTTTACTTTGTTTATGGCATATTCTTGAGCGTGAGCATGATTGATACTGGTAAGCCCTGAGATATTATCGACAATTATTGAATGATATTCAGTTGAAGATGATAATAAATTATCCACTCGCTCTTTAATATTACGACAGGAAAATGTCACATATAATAAATATATTGCTACGAAGGATAATGTTAGAAATAGGAAATGCGTATGAAAGAAAAATAATATTCCTAGCAACATAAGTATTAGCAAGACATTTATAATGAAGGTAATAATAAATTCAAATGTGATATTCTTTATCTCTTCAAATTCATCCATTCTTTTAATTATTTCTCCAGAATCTTTTAAATGTATATAATTTAAAGGGAGAAAGAGAATATGCTCAAAAAAATTAGGTAGCAATTTTTGAGAAACAGAGATTCCGAGCCTGCTTTTGGATATATTAACTCGATTGTCCAAAACACCCCTGAAGAGAACAATTATGATAAATGCTACAAATAATAGTATTTTTTTATTTGTGTTAAGCATCAAATTAATATATAGACTATTGAGTATTGTTAGAATAATAATGAAAACGATCATTATTAAAAGGATTATAATGGCCTTTTTATGTTCTAAATGGACATTTATGATATATTTCATTAGACGATTATCACATGAGTGCTCAACACTAATGTTTTTGGGATATAATTCAATTATATTACCCGTAAATAATTCTGTGAATTCTAACATACTTAGTACTCTTTTTCCTTTGGCAGGATCCATTATAGTTATCTTTTCTTCTTCAATCTTATATACTACTATAAAATGAGAAAGAGAATTGTTGATATTAAAATGAGCTATAAAAGGCAAATTTATATTCTTTAAATCAAGAACTTTTTTACCTATGGCATCAAAACCATATTTCTTAGCACATTCAATAAGATTTAAAGCTGTAACTCCATAATGGGTTGTCAATGATAGAGAACGGATATTTTCTAAATTGGCATTACCGCCATAATATCTAATAATAGATAATAAGGAGCAAGCACCACAATCACTTATTTCTTCTTGAATCACAATTAATTTTTTCTTCACTTCTTTTCCTCCCTTCACCCTATATGTACACGATAAATTTCCAAATTACTTGTTTTTTTATGAAATTTTTTTTGAATTTTTGGATATTTGGATTTTTTTTAATAAATTTCAAGTAAAATGAATACTTTTCGTGAACATATATTATGAGAAAGAGATTAGAAAGGAGAAAAATTATGGGTTTCCTATTAATGAGAAAAATACTTAGAATTTTATTATTATTTATTTAGTAATAAAAATAATATATATTCCATATAATGTAACAGTATGGAGGGTATATGATAAATAAAACAAATTTATGGTTCTTAACATTATCAAGCATTATATTGGTATTAGCTATATATTATATTGCTATACCTGGTGAGGAGACTAAACTAGTTTTTTCATCAAAACCTATTGAAGAAGTTGTTGACACAAAAATTGAAGAAAGCGAAATTTTAACAGCAATGCGTGTTTCTAAAGAAGAACAACACTTAGATAGTTTACAGCTTCTACAAGAAATATTATTAGATAGTAAAAAAACAGTAGATGAAAAAAACGAGGCATATGAACAAATAAAATATCTTAATTC
>CAMWQX010000239.1 GCA_947176475.1 uncultured Bacillota bacterium | reverse complement strand
ATCTTAAGAGTTTATGATATTACAATTATCAAAAATACCTACTATAGGCAAGTTTATGAGAATACGAATGATGTTGTAATTGCGTCAAATTATCCACCAAGAGGTAGAATACTCGATGTTAAAGGAAAGATTTTGGTAGATAACAAGGGTGTTAAGTCACTTATCTATCATAAACTTCCCGATATAACTAGTGTGGAGGAAAGTGAAATTGCTATAAGTCTCGCTAGTATGATAAAGATTGATAATTTTAAAGTTACAGATACACAGTTACGAAGTTACTATTATATGAAAAATAAAGAACATGTTGATTCTTTATTGAGTACTGATATTTTAAAGAGATATCAAAATAGAGAGATTACAGCAGATATGTTGTTAGAGGAAAAATATGCTTTGATAACGGATGAAGAGATAAATTCTATAAATAAACTCGAATGTTATATATATCATATGATGAATAAAGGATATATATATCAAGATAAGGTAATTAAGAGTAATATTACAGATGCGGAGTTAACGGCTTTGAGTGATGCCAATATTAAGGGAATGCGTATCGATATAAAATGGGAAAGAGTCTATAATTATGATACAGTTTTAAATAGTTTATTTGGCTCGGTAGGAAGTATACCTAAGGAAAATGTTGATCTCTATTTAGAGAATGGTTATCAAAGAGATGATTTAGTCGGTGTATCATTTATTGAAAAATATTATGAATCTTATTTAAAAGGGGTAAAAGGATATTATAAAGTGAATAAAGATAATACTTTGACGAAAATAAGTGAAGATATTAAGGGAAATGATTTAGTATTGAATATCGATATTGAAAAGCAATTGGCTATTGAAGAGGCTTTAGAAAGTGAAATAAGGAAAGCAAAAGAATTCAGTTCAAGTAAATATTATCAAGGCTCATATATTGTGGTAAGTGATCCAAATACGGGAGGAATTGTGGCTTTAGTAGCAATGAAACTTAATAATGATAAAGTTACTAGTGATGTTATTGGCTTGCTTACTAATTCTTATACTGTCGGATCAGTTGTCAAGGGAGCAAGTCAAAGTGTTGCTTATATAAACGGTGTTTTAGATGAGAAAACCAAGATGGTAGATAGTTGTGTTAAGTTATATAGCCAAACGGAAAAATGTTCGTGGAAGAGACTAGGAACTTTAAATGATATTGAGGCATTAACTTATTCAAGTAATTACTTTCAATTTGTCAATGCGATAAGAGTAAGTGGTAGTAACTATAAATATAATATGAAATTTAATCCAACGATTGATGATTTTAATAAGTATCGAAGTGTATTTAAAAGTTATGGATTAGGAGTTAAAACAGAAATTGATTTAGAGGAAGAAAGTCTTGGTATAACGGGTTCTTTAGTAACGGGAGATTTACTTTTAAATTTAAGTATTGGACAGTATGATACATATACTCCTTTAATGCTAAATAATTATATTTCGACGATTGCCAATGGTGGAACGAGATATAGTCTTAGAATCGTAAATAGTATGATTGATTCTAATGGAGAGAATAAAAATATTAATCCAACAAGAATTTTAAATAAAGTACCAATAGAAGCAAAATATATGGAAAGAATTAGAACAGGTTTACATAATGTAGTATTAAGGGGAACGGCATCGGGCTATTTTGGAAACATCGTTAAGGGAGCAGGAAAGACAGGAACAAGTGAAACTTATTATAATGGAGTTAAGACTTATACAAAGTCATTTGTCGGGTATGCACCATACGATAATCCTGAGTATGCGATAACGATAATTTCCCCAAATATTTCTTATGAAAATAGTGTCAATAATTACAAATATCCCATAAATAGTAGACTATCGCGACAAATTGCGAAAATTTTGTTTGAAAAATAGCTATTAGTATGCTAAAATACTTGTAGTTTGACGAGTGAGGAGGCAATATAATGGCAAATAAAAAAACTGATGCTAGAACACCTATTGGAATGAAATGCTCTAAGTGTGGCTACATGAGAAGACATACTGAAAAAAATACAAAAAATACAACTGATAAGTTAGAACAAAGAAAATATTGTCCAAGATGTAAATGTGTTCAAGTATTTAAAGAAGCCAAGATTGGTAAATAGTAAATACTTGATTAAAAAAACATCATGGGAAGACTTGATGATTAACAGAAAGGTTGTGAAGATATGAATATCAATATTAATGAAATTAAAAATGGAATGACAATTATTATTGATGGAAAATTATGTTTAATTGAAGAATTCCAACATGTTAAACCTGGCAAGGGTTCAGCTTTTATGAAGATGAAACTTCGTAATTTAAGAACGGGATCATTAGTAGAAGAAACATATAATACAAATATTAAGATTGAAAGAGCTAGAGTAGATAGATTACCTATGCAATATTTATATAGCATGGGAGATACATATGTATTTATGAATAATGAAACATATGAGCAATTAGAAATACCTGCTGATAAACTAGCTGATCAAATCAAATATTTAAAAGAAGGATTAGATATTACTATTTCAATGTATGAAGGTGAAATTATTGGTATATCTTTACCTGAAAAGATTGAATATGAGATAGTAGAAACTTCAGAAGCAGTTAAAGGAAATACGACTAATAATGCACAAAAGGATGCTACTTTAGAGACAGGATATGTTGTTAAAGTTCCATTATTTATTGCGCAAGGAGAAAAGATTATTATTTCCACTAGTGATGGTAAATATGCAGGAAGAGCTTAGTGCTCTTTTTTTATTGCTTTTTAAATATAAATGCGGTATTAGTAATGGTAGAGGATGTGATATTTATGGATTTTAAATTCGAAAGAATAAGAGGAGAAATTGAAAAATATACTCCTTATTATAATTATGATAGAAAGAGTTTAATGCTTGTATCAACTTTTGTTATATATTCTATGTATTGGTGTTTCACTGGAGGATCT
>CAMWQX010000238.1 GCA_947176475.1 uncultured Bacillota bacterium | reverse complement strand
TTCATAGATTATTTCGTTAATCAATCTAATCATTTCACGATAATTATCCATATGATTTGTACAATCACCTTCTAAACATTTTCCCATTTGAATGTCAAAAGAATACACTTGACGTTCAATATCATTTTCATCAATTATATTTAAATAAAATTGTTCTTTATTTACATAGCTATACTTCATATTATACTTTTTGTTATCTCTGTAAAACGTAGCAGTGAATCTATTATCTAATACATCTATATGATATATTTTTCCCTCAAATTTAAAATCCATCATATTATCCTTGCCATGTTTCTCAACAATCTCTTTTACTTCTAAAAATCTTTCATAAACTTTTATATCTTCTTTAATCATTTTACTTTCTTTAAATCCATCATCAACTTCTTTATCACTGTCTGGTAACACTTTAGTATTTGAATACTCTCTTTTAAGTTTCACATCAACACTCTCATAATCACCATCTTTGAAGTTAATATACATGTGCATATTCTTAACCGCATCATCGAATTCATCAAAATTTATAAATTCATCATAACCTTTAGCTGCCGTAAATGTGAACGGCTCAAGTTCTTCTTTTTCACCTAATGTAACTGCCTTTGAACCAATTGTATAATATAGTTTTACTGATTCAATTTCATCAACATCTTCTATCAAATAATCTATATCCAAATAAAAATATATCTTATCACTAGTCTTTGTTAACTGACCATATTTTGCTATATACTTATCTGAATCCAAATGTATCGAATATATCCTAACTGAATTATAAAACGTATAAAAATAATATGCTAAGAATGCAACTACTAAAATTATAATTATACCAATCGTATATTTTATTGTCCTATGTAGTTTTATATTATTATCTAACATATTTAAAGTTATCTCATTAACTTTTTCGGATAATCCCTTCTTATTTCTTTCACCAGCCATTAATTCATCAGTTGTAACACCATAAAATTCACTTAATAAAGCTAAATATTTTGAAGTAACACCCATTTTACCTCTTTCCCATTTACTTACAGATGGTCTAGGGACACCCAATATATCTGCTAATTCATATTGTGATATACCTTTCTCTTTTCTTAATTTCTTTAAAAATTTACCAACTTGTTCATTATTCACATTTCACTACCTCACTTCCAAATTTTCGCCTACCTTGTTCCACATTATAACACTAATGAAATTATTTTTCTATAAAAAAACGAATATCAATTATGATATTCATTTCTATTTATTATTTTTAAATTAACAGACTTGCGATTAATTCCATTCTTCACTGGCGCATCATCTATATAAGTTCCATCTAGCAAACATCCTAAAAAGTTCGCATTTGGATCAAATATCCATTCCTTCTCTGAACGTGATACAAACTTGCAATTTCTTAAATCTTTATTATGCACAACTTGGGGATCTACTTTAATATTCGTATAAGAAAAATCTATTCCACTTATATCAACACCAGCAAGATTTACTTTAGCTAAGTTAATATATGGTAAAAATGGTAACCATTTTTTCTTAAAATATTTAACTCCATCTACAGTCTTAAATAAATAGGAACTCGTTATCGTAATTCTTCTAAGTTCCCCATAAACTTCACTTAACTCTTTTTGTATCTCCAATATCTCAATAAATTTTTGTTCTAACTTATCTTCTAATTCATGTTTAGATTCTTGTCTTTTTAACTCTATACTTATTTTATCTCTTACCTTTTGTTCATTAGAATTAACAAAATCTTTTAAATTAGCAAGTGATCTCGTATAATCTTCAGGAACAATCATCTTTTCAATCATTGGTTGTATTTCATCTAAATTAAAATAATAGCAATCTACTTCATCAGGTATTGTCTCTTGCTTTACTCGATATATCTTAACTCCTCCAATACCTGTTTCATCTTTAAAGTAAAAATATCCATCTTCAAAGAATCCATATCTATAATCTATTCTTGTAGTAACTGGTACACTCATCTGAGCAAATTTACCTACAATCGTTTCATAATAAAGAAATACTTTATCTATTCTCTCTTTTCTTGTTTTACCATAATTTATTATAGCTTGATTAACTACAGTTCCTGCTTGTTTAATCTCCCCATTTTCTATTTTATATTCTTCATTTGGATTATCAACATTATAAAATGCTAGTACAGATCTATTACTATGTCTCTTATTAATCTTTATATTTATACCTAAATCATAAAAGAAGGCATTTAAACACGTATTAATCTTATCTTCTGTCTCCCTAATAAACTTATCAGTATATTCAGAAAATAATTGCAAATTAACACTATCAACACCCGAAAAACGTCTCTTTGGTGACTCTGAAATTGATCTATAAAAATCTTTCTTAATAAGGATTCTTTGTAATACACCCATACAATCCCCCCAATACAAAATTTCTTAGCCTTAGTATAGCACTTTTTAAAGAAAATGCAAAATTCTACTCGACTTTACCTTCTTCGAGGAATAATGTTTTTTCAGGCTTATCGTAACTAAATGTTACGTCTTCAAAGCTTTCAATCTTAGTTCTAACATTATCAGACGAAATTTGGTTTTGAGTATTTATATAGATTGTCAAATGTTCCCTACCATCATCATCAGTTTTAATGCTACAATCTAAAGTTATATAATATTCCTCTGTTGAATAAACAATAACTGTTCTATCATCAATAAAACTATATTGTTTCTTATTTTCTAAGACAAAAGAATAATATATATTCGAAACAGACATCAAAAAGGTAACTACAACAAGGGAAATAAAAACAGCACTTTCAACTTTTTCCACAATTTTTTCATCAACGTCCTTTTTTGAAAGACCAAACAAATTAAATACAATACGAAATATGAGTGTTAAAGAAATAATTATCAAAAAGGTAACGAATATCAATTTAAAGAACCACCAAAAAGAAGAGAAATCTTCTAGAGATACTTTAA
>CAMWQX010000237.1 GCA_947176475.1 uncultured Bacillota bacterium | reverse complement strand
ATAAGCACTATCACAGCAATAATGATGTTAAATAAAATAATGATTTTGGTACTAGCTAAAAATGATATTATCTTAAATATAGTTGTTAAAGTATCACTTTTAAAACTTATGATAAATTTATAAATAGCATTATCAAAAGATGAAATCTTACCTGTTAAAACTAAAATAATATCGATTATAAATAGACAAAATAATATAATAGTAAGTATTTTTCTTTTCATTTTTCACCTACTTTATTCTAAAAAAGTGTTTTATCTTTCCGACCGTGAAGATAATAGAGTCACTTTTCGCCATGGCAACACGTTTAAATATAGCTTTTCCACCAACTGTAAGAGATGATATAAAAGCCGAAACTAAAATAGAAATAATCGTATTGTTAAAGCCTGTTGTGGTGGATAAACTTATGGCAAGTACGGCACCTAAACCACCAGATAAAATACCACATATATCCCCAATAACATCATTGCAAATACTGGCAATTTTGCTAGAGTTTTTAATTAGGGATATACATTCCTTGGCTCCTTTAACTTTATTGCTGCTCATTGAATGGAAAGTTGCTTCATTAGCTGTAATACTTGCTGTTCCGATACTATCAAATAGAATACCTAAGCCAATTACAATAAGCAATATTATAAATAAAACGACTTCATTAAATGATGCGACCATCACATTTGATATACCACTAAAAATAATGGATAAAACAAAGGTTAAAATAAAAACGGATAATATCCAGTTGTCTCTTTCTTTTTTCATAAATCATTCTCCTATCGTTAATTATACCAAATTTATGGCAAATAAAAAACTTTAACTTGGTTCCCCTAATTAAAGTTATTCTTTTATTGTATGGTATATTACAAATCAATTTTACGGCTTTGGTCGAGTTGAGTTTCTCTACTATCTACTCTCAGTTACCTTAAAGCTCTTTCGATTTAAAGATAGCAGTTAGTTGTTACCAGACTAACTACTCGATTACCACTTAGTCCGCACTCCAATACTTGTAATATATACACGCTAGAGGTTTTCCCTAACAATAGTGACTATTCTTATATGCTTTTGCAATTACTTTTTCATAAGATGATTCTTAATTCCAAGTAATCACTCACATCATGTACGTTATTTTACTATCTGTATAAGTGACTCAATAAAAGGAAGTGTCAGTTATATGCCATTATAACTTATCCTTAAATTTTAAATTGCATATCCACCCCAACTTGGGCCGAAGAAGCAGATACACAAAGTGTCATTTGTACAATTGGTAGATTTTTAGCCCCACCTTCAAATAGTATAATGACTAGCATAATGCACCACACGAATGACATTATAGCATAAATGCCTTTTTTTTGCAAATCGCAAAACCTAATTTAAGAGTTCATAATCGGATATTGAATCAAATTTAAGCGTCGTTAAATCGGCAAATTGAATAATGATATTGCGTTCATTTGTCGCATAACCATCTGATCCACGGATATATTGATAACCTATTTTTTTAATCTTTTCGGGGTTAGCTTTTTCTAATATTACTTTACTTTTGTTGTTTACTTCTTTGATAGCATAAAGATAGCCATCTGTACTAATAATATAGATATTTTCCTTCATCGTTTCTTCATTAACTTTGTAAAAAGAACCACGATATTTAATATTATTGTTTCCCGTATTTAAATTTCTGCTAGTATTACCTGTGGCATATTTCATAAGTCCGTCTTTTAAGACATATATTACTTGATCGAAGTTATCTGAGCCAATATAGCGATAATATGCTGTTTCAAAGAATAAATTGTTTTTACTATCTAAGTAACGAATATTATTACTTTGATCAACATAAATAGCTTCATTTCCAACACTGTCAAAGAAAGGATCATTATTCATTAAATAAAAACCAATTTTGGTAGCTTTAGAAATGGTCTTTTTCTTTTTAATTCGACTTATGAGTGTTGTAATTGAGTCATTGCCATTTGCTTCATACATATAGACATTAGAATCTTTATCCAATGCTAATATAGTATATGTTAGAGAATCATTTTTATAACCTATAGCAAAGGAAGTTATATTACTATTTTCGGTAAATTCATAGACTTTATTTGTTGATTCATAGGCATTTAAATCGGAATTATATAAACTTTCTTTAAATAAAAGGACTCCTTTATCTAATGTAACTGTATAGCAATATAGTTTATCTTGCTTAGTTTGAATAAATATCTCTTTATTAGAAGTATCTCCATAACGGAATTCATAACGTGATTTATAATCATATGCTATATTTTTTTCATAATCTAATTCATCTACTTGATACCCCTTAAATGTCTTATCAATTAAGGCAGAAGTTTGAGGTTTAGGTGTTTCCTCTTTTTTCTTTTCATCTATAGATAAAAAATTAAAGATTATTAAACCAATAATTAATACAACAAAAATTATAATAACGATAAATTCAATTATTTTCTTTTTTTCTTTCATACTACTCCCCCATTAACATTGGAAGTTCTAAGATGATTATTAAAATTATTACAGCAATTATACCAAGAAGAATAAATATAGTTTTTTTAGAATATTTAACATCGACAACTTTTACCAAATCATTAACTTGATTAAGTTGGTTTAAATCAATTTGTTGCTCAGATTGCCCAACTAATGTTGGTTGAACAATATTATTACCATTATTTATCCCTTGGTTAATACTTGCTTGATTGGCATTAGGATTATTATTTAAAGCATCAACAGCTTGTTGATATGCTGCTTGTTCACGAGCGATTGCTACAGCATCGTTAGCATTTATAGGAATAGGTTTTGCTACTCCGGCATTTAAATTCGTTACAACTTTAGTTACTTGTTCTTCATTTTCAGGCATAATATCACTCCTTATGGTATTTGCGAATCTTTGATCCAAATACTACTTCAATTATAAATGATAAAATCATTAAGAGTAAATATAC
>CAMWQX010000236.1 GCA_947176475.1 uncultured Bacillota bacterium | reverse complement strand
GTTATTAGTTATACGAAAAGCAAGGGAGGATTATTTTATAAAGTTAATTTATCAAATAACGTAAATGAGGATGAGTATGAAAGTTTAGATGGTTATTATGTTGATGGAGAACATAAAAAGGAGACGAGAATTAATATTTGTAGTTTCTTAAATAGATGATATAATTAAACTTATAAAAGAGGGATGTATATCATGTTTATAGTAGCGCAGATAATGGGAATTTTAGTTTTAATTTTACATGTTTTATCAATGCAAATAAATGATAAGAAAAAAATTATTTTTTTGATGGTGTTGATAAATGTTTTTTCCGCAATCAGTTTTATCTTACTAGGTAGTTTAAGTGGAGCATTGATATGTGGATTTGCGGTTATGCAAGCAATTGTTAATAAACATTTTGAAAGTAAAAGTGGTAAGGTTCCAAAGGGAATTGTTGCTGTTTATATTGTTATCTCTATCATCATTGGCGTCGTGTCGTTTAAAAAGTTAGTAGATGTCATTCCCACAATATGTTCAATAATGTATTCGATTACGATATTACAAAGTAAGGAAAAGAATATAAGAATATTATCGCTTATTAATATGTTATTATGGGTAGCATTTGATTTATCATATGGAGCATATACAACTGTTATATCGGATCTTGTTACAGTTGTCTCGACATTGATTGGAATGTATAGATTTGATTATAAAAAGGATTAATAAGAAAATATTAGTCCTTTTTTGATGAACAGATGATATAATAAATTTGGAGATGATATTATGCAACCAAATTGTTTAAAAAAAGGAGATAAAGTAGCAATAGTTAGTTTATCAAGAGGTTTACTTGGTATGCCATTTTGTAAACATGAATTAGATTTAGGTATTAAGAGATTAGAGGAAATGGGATTAGTTCCTGTAATAATGGATAATGCCTTAAAAGATATGGATTATTTAGAAGCACATCCAGAAGCTAGAGCTCATGATTTAAAACAAGCATTTATGGATCCTGAGATAAAGGGAATAATAAATGCCATTGGAGGATTTGATACCTATAAGACAATTCCTTATTTAATGGATGATCAAGAGTTTATTGATGCTGTAAAAAATAATCCGAAGATATTTACCGGATTTTCGGATACAACAAATAATCATTTAATGTTGAATAAGTTGGGGTTATCAACATTTTATGGTCCTTGCTTACTTGTAGATATAGCTGAATTAGATAAAGAGATATTACCTTATACTAAAAAATATTTTGATTATTATTTTGAAACACCTGAACATTTTGAAATAACTTCTAGCCCAGTTTGGTATATGGATAGAAAGAGTTATGGAGAAGAAGAGTTAGGTAAACCAAGAGAAGAAGTTAAAGAAGAACATGGCTTTGAAACTTTAAATGGTGAAGGTAAAAAATGTGGTAAATTATATGGTGGATGTATTGAAAGTTTATATGAGGCTTATGTAGGCGGAAGATATGAAGATGAAGACAAAGTATATAGAAAGTATAATATTTTACCTAGTGATGATGAATGGAAAGAGAAAATATTATTTTTAGAGACAAGTGATGGAAAACCAACACCAGAAGAGTTTGAAAGAATGTTACTTGAGTTTAAGAAGAGAAGTATATTAAGTTTAGTACAAGGCGTTATCTTTGGTAAACCAATTGATGAAGTATATTATGATGAATATAAAGAAGTAATAAGTAAAGTATTTGAAGATATAGATACACCAGTTTTATATAATGTGAATTTTGGGCATTCTGTACCAAGATGTATTTTGCCATATGATGCAGATACGATAGTTGATTATGATAATAAAAAGATTGTGATAAATTCCAAGATACTTAAGTAAAGTAGAAAAGACCTTAAAGGGTCTTTTATTATGGTATAATGTTAGTAAGGAGCTGACTTTTATGGATGAAATTATTAAGACTCAAGAGGCTTATGATAAAATAGCAGATATTTATAATAAAGAATTATGGAGTGATCATCCATATGATGAGCAAATAGATAAATTTGTAAGTATGGTTAAAGGAGATAATATTTTAGATTTAGGATGTGCTGTTGGAAGTTTTACTAAGTATGTAGCTGATAAGGGTAAATGCGTAGATGGAATAGATTATTCTAAGAATATGATTGAGATTGCCAAAGAAAATGCCCGTAATGCTAACTTTTATGTGATGGATATGTTAGATTTAAATCTTTCAAAGAAGTATGACGGTGTCATGGCGATTAATTCGACTATTCATGTGGAAAAAAGAAGAATGCAAGAGTTATTTGATTCTATTCATGACATTTTAGCAGAAGATGGTATATTTTTTATAATCTTACAAGAAGGTGAAGGAGAAAAAATGGTTTTAGAGCCTTTTGATGAATCATTAGAAGAGTTTGTAAGTTATTATAAACTTGAGGAAATTGAAGAATTATTTGCTAAGTGTAATTTTGAAATAGTAGATAAAGATAAAATTATCAGAAATGCTGAATTTGAGTTAGGTCATGATCAATTGATTTATTATTTAAAGCGAAAATAATGAGGTGATAAAATGTCAAAGATATCAAAAAATATAAAGATGCTAGATATTTTATCTTCAGGGAAAAGATATTCTTGTAGGGAACTTGCTGATATGTTGGAAGTATCTTCGAGAATGGTTAGAAGTTATAAAGATGAATTAGAAAAAGAAGGCATCTATATTGAATCTTATTATGGCAAAGATGGGGGATATCAATTAAAACAAAGCATTGATATGCCAAATATTTTATTTAATAGTGATGATATTAAGTTAATTGATGAATTAATAAAGGAATCTAAAAATTATAAAAATCAATTGATTGACTTAAAAGATAAAATAGAAAAGTTTTCGCGATTGTTAGATAATGATTTATCTTTTTTAAGTGATGAAAAAAGAGATATTTTAGAAGATATTAGAGATGCTATTAAAAATAAAAGATGTATTAATAT
>CAMWQX010000235.1 GCA_947176475.1 uncultured Bacillota bacterium | reverse complement strand
CATCTATATCTTTAATATCAAATATTATTAGGTCGATATAGGAAAGTATTTCCTCATAGTTACCAAGACCGTATCCGGCTGTATCTAAAGCGATATTAATATTATCCTCTTTTAAAAGTTTAGCAAGTTCAATTATGAATTCTTGGTGTAAAAGAGGTTCTCCTCCAGAAAGAGTAACACCACCTTTAGAACCAAAATAGGACTTGTAACGCTTTAGTTTATTAGCTAGTTCTTCAGGAGTATAATTTTCTCCTTGACGATGCCACATTTCCGGATTATGACAATACTTACAGCGAAGATGGCATTCATTAAAGAAGACGACGGCGCGGATACCTGGACCATCAACTGTTCCGCACGATTCAATAGAATTGATACTTGCTCGCATTATATCTTCTCATGGAAAGTTCTTGAAATAACTTCCTCTTGTTGCTTTCTTGTAAGACGATTAAAGCGTACGGCATAACCACTTACACGGATAGTTAATAAAGGATATTTATCGGGATTTTCCATAGCATCTATTAGCATGTCTCTGTTTAAAACATTGACATTTAAGTGATGTGCATTTTGAATGAAATAGCCATCAAGTAAGGATACTAGGTTATCGATTTGTTCTTCTTTGGTATGCCCTAGGGAGTCAGGAACAATGGAGAATGTGTTAGAGACACCATCTTTGCAGCAATCTTTATAGTTTATTTTAGCTACACTGTTTAATGAGGCAATGGCACCTGATGAATCACGTCCATGCATGGGATTAGCTCCTGGAGCAAATGGTACACCGGCTTCTCTTCCATCGGGAGTAGCACCAGTTTTTGACCCATATACGACATTCGATGTGATAGTTAGTACTGATAATGTTGGTTCAGCATGACGATAAGGTTCGTGTTTTTTTAGTTGCTTTGAGAAATATTCCGTTAAATAAACAGCAATGTCATCAACTCGATCATCATCATTTCCATATTGGGGATAATCGCCTTCTATATCAAAATCAATGGCAATGCCTTCTTTATTACGAACAGGCTTTACTTTAGCATATTTGATAGCAGATAGAGAGTCTACTGCAACGGAAAGTCCAGCAATACCGTAGGCCATATAGCGATGAACATCAGTATCGTGTAGGGCCATTTGACTAGCTTCATAGGCATATTTATCATGCATGTAATGAATGACATTCATAGCATTAGAATATATTTCTGCTACTTTATCTAAGACGCGCTCATAAGCCGATAAAACTTTATTATAGTCTAGAACTTCATCAGTTATTTTAGGAATATCACTCAAAATAAGTTCGTTTTTAACTTCATCAATTCCACCATTAATAGCATAAAGTAAAGCTTTGGCAAGATTACAGCGGGCTCCAAAAAATTGCATATCTTTACCTAAGCGCATAGCTGATACACAGCAAGCAATAGCATAGTCAGATCCATATATTGGACGCATTAAATCATCATTTTCATATTGAATGGCATCACTTTCGATACTCATTTTAGCACAGTATTTTTTGTAGGCTTCTGGTAAATCTTTACTCCATAACACAGTCATATTGGGTTCTGGGGCTGGATCTAAGTTTGTTAGAGTATTTAAAAGTCTAAAACTTGTTTTATTAACTAATGAATGTTTATCATCTAACATTCCGCCCATTGATGATGTTACCCATGTTGGATCTCCTGAAAATAATTCATCATATTCTGGTGTACGCAAGTGACGAACGATGCGCAATTTTATGACAAATTGATCAATTAATTCTTGAGCTTCTTCTTCGGTTAATATTCCCTCTTCTATATCACGATTAATATAGATATCTAGGAAGGCATCGACACGACCGAGACTCATAGCTGCACCATTGTTTTCTTTAACAGCAGCTAGGTATCCAAAATATAACCATTGAACAGCTTCGAAAGCATTACTTGCCGGTTTTGATATATCAAAGCCATACGATGATGCCATCTTTTTGATTTCTTCTAAGGCACGATATTGCATGCTTAGTTCTTCTCTTTGACGAATTAAGTCTTCAGTCATAGTACCGACAAAGACATTATCCCAATCATTTTTCTTTTGCTCCATTAGATAATCTATCCCATATAGGGCAATACGACGATAATCGCCAATGATCCGCCCTCTTCCATAGGCATCGGGTAAACCAGTTAAAAGACCTGCATGACGAGCAGCACGAATATTGGCATCATAGGCATCAAAGACACCGTCATTGTGCGTTTTTCTGAATTCTTTAAAGTTTTTTATTTTTTCTTCATTCATCGAATAACCATAAACTTCTAATTCTTTTTCGGCAAGGCGGATTCCGCCATAAGGATTAACAATACGTTTAAGTGGAGCATCGGTTTGAAGTCCAACAATTACTTCATTATCTTTATCTATATAACCGGGTCCAAAGGAATTAATTCCGGAAAAATTGTTTATATCAATATCTAATACATGTTTTTTTAATTCTTCTTTTAGTAAATCTTCACATTTGTGCCAAACGCTTAAGGTTTTTTGTGTCGATCTTACTAAGAAGGATTCGTCTCCTTTATATTCTTTATAATTTAAGGCAATAAAGTTGGAAACATCGATTTCTTTATTCCAATTGCCTTCTTTAAATAATCTCCATTCACTTTTCATAAGTGCCTCCTATTCTTCTTTAATTATATCATGTATGCCTAGCTGTTCTTTTAGGAAAATGGAGATATGACATTATTTGGACAACAAAAAAAGATTTTAGCCTGATAAACCAAAATCTTAATGAGTTTAATGAATGAGTATTAATATTTATTATCAGTAAATACCCTATACTCTATAACATTTATGAGTTTTCTTTCTCAATACACGTGTACACTTAGTCGCAGTTATAATCTTTGTTATAGACATTCGCGAAAATTATAATTCTTTAATCAAACGCCTTATGATTATCTCTAACCATAATTTGATATGATTAATTGAAAAATAATATGGTGAACAGTTAAGTAA
>CAMWQX010000234.1 GCA_947176475.1 uncultured Bacillota bacterium | reverse complement strand
CAACATTTTTTACAAAATCTCTTTTCAATATTAGGTGTTCATTTTGCGCTAATTGATTATCTATTGACGCTTTTTTTATTTCTTTATCATATTCTTCTACTGTCTTGATAAAATCATAGTTTTCATTTGTCTCTACATAACCATCTTTTATTAATTTAGCATTGGCATATACAGCATGATCTGCTGTATTATTTCCTAAATGATTGGCATATAATTTTATATATTTTTTACCTCTTATATCTACTTTATAGAAAATTGCCTCGGTGTCTCCCTTAGATGCTGGAGGTGAGTTTGGAGTTTCCAAATCCCAATTCGTTCCATCCATCGATGTGAAAATATGGAGTTTGATTCCATTTCCGTTAGAACCTTTACTAGCATCTAATCCAACATAAGTTGTTAAATAGTCATAGTCATACCCACTTATATCATAAACGACATTTGATGGAGCGTGAGCACCTATTCCCTTTAAGAATTGTTTCTTTTGTCCATCAATGATTAAGGAGATAACTCCATTATCTGGGTTTTTATCAATACTTATACTTCCCCATCCAACACTTGATTGATCTTTTACATAAGGAATGTCTGAAAGATAAATAAACTTCTGTTCTTTATCTACACTGAAGGTTGATCTCGATAATAAATTTATGGAAACCATAAATAGTATGAGAACTACTAATAATATTCCTCCTATTATTTGTTTCTTATCTATGCTTTTTAAAATTGACTTCATATACTACTCCCTTTTTTTGTTGAATATTCTATCGCAAAACTGTAAACTTGTCAAATCGTTTACATATAACATTATTTAAATATTCTATACTATTATTTAATCATTAATTAAAGCTTTTTTCAACAATTATCACAATTAAGAACAAAATAAAAAGATTTAATAGGAAAAACAAGCAATAGTAACTCATTTTCTTTATTAAATCTCTTTTATTAAAGTCTACTTTGTCTTTGTGAATCTTGAGTTTGGTTTACTAGTTGTTCCATTTCTGGATCAAAAGCTACACTTATTTTTTTGCTCTTAACCACTTGTTTATATGGTGCTAAGGCTGCAGAATACATATTTTTATAGATATATTTTATCTTCTGTAAATCCATTAAGGTTTGAGCCATGGCGTTATCAGGATTTTTTCGCAAAATTTCTTTTCCTACAAGTTCACCTATTCCAAGTAACTCGGCCATTATAAGTAAGTATTTATATCCTTCACTTGTTAATTCAGTTTTTCTAGGAACTTGATTGAAGTTAAGAAGGTATTTTTTTACTCCTAGTAATTTTATTCCATCCTCTATAATACTGTCCTGTAGTACTAAATGTACTTGTTTTACTTTTTTAATACGCTTAATATTACCTTTAGAATATTCATCATTTATAGATTCATTATGTCCCATATTAAACCAAGCCATAACACGCATGTAATGCTCAGTGGAATATCTTATTAATTTGGAATTATCTATAACATTAAAATTTGATGATTGAATTAATATATCATAAAGATCCGAATCCAATCTTCTTTCAAAATATTGATTATTACCAAATTTTATATATGGTTTGTTCTTGCCGATGACAATTGTTGCACGATTTTCAAAAACCATTTTTAAGATTAGAGCTCCTACTAAGTCTGATCTATTTTTTAATATTTTGAAATATCCAGCAATAAAAGCCATTTTGTATAAATCTCCATTGCAAGGAGTATTTTCAAAATAATCAACTTCATCAATTTTAGGAATTGTTCGATTATTAACGGTATCTATACAGAAATATTCATCATGTACTCTTAAGGCATTGTATATTTTCATACCAATAACGAGAATAACAACTAAAGCAATGACTATGATAACTATTTTTATGACTTCATCAGTTATATAAAGTCTTAAATCTTCTATAAATGTTGTGCCATTCTTGGCTTTATCATAAGCTTCATTAAATGTCGAATCTATCTTGCTAGTATTTTCAAATGTCATATCTGTAAAAGTAGTCATTACTTTTAATTGATGATTATTATTTAAATTAGAACCAAATAATTGAATAGTTCCATCTTTAAATGATGGGGCGATATCATTACCAATTACATATAAAGCAACATTATTTTCGTTGAAATTAACTGGTCCTTTAATAGTGATATTTAGAAGACTAATTGAATGTTTTCCAACTTTAGATAAAAAGTACCAATTAAGTCCAACGGCATCACTAAATGAAGAAATCATTCCCTTTACTTTATAAGTAATAGTAAATGAATTCTTTTTATTATCTGTCGATAATAAAAGGCTTTTGGTTTTACCACTATCTTTTAAGTAATAAGTATATGGTATATCGGAATCCCATTTAGTAACTTCATGATAATGCGATTGATTGCCATCATCTACTTTAATATCCGATATAGTTACATTCTCTACATCATAAAATGACTTTTCAAAATAATTAAAATCATGTTTATTTACTTCCCATTTTTCTACAACAGTTGCATCGCCTTTGGCATCAATTGTTATAGTTGCATTAATAGAATCAATCTTACCAATAGCAAAGACTGTTGGCAAACTTATAAAAAAGGAAAGAAAAAATAATAATACTTTTTTCATATTTACCTCCCAAGCATAGTTTTAAGGAATAATAGAACAAAGTCCATATTCCAATAGAGAATTAACATGCTTAATACTAAAAATGGTCCAAAAGGAACTATTGCTTCTTTTTTTCTTAGAGTGAAATATAAAGCATATGGTAAAGCCAAGAAGGATGCAACAAATATATATATTACACCTACTTTTATTCCTAATGACATTCCTGCGACAAAGGATAATTTGACATCACCCCAGCCAAGAGATTCTTGTTTAAATGCTCTGTCACCTAATTTTTTTATTAATAGTACGAGCAAAAATAGAAGAAGACCATAAAGAATTTGGTGAGCTACCATTGCCATCCCGCCTTCTATATAGTAAATTATTCCTAAAGCTAAGGTGCAAATTATTAAAGC
>CAMWQX010000233.1 GCA_947176475.1 uncultured Bacillota bacterium | reverse complement strand
ATGAATTTAACGATATCTATGAAGAAATTATATCTGAAAATTATACATTAAATGGGGAATATATTGAAGGTTTTTTTATCGAAAATAAAAATAATTTTATGGTAAAAACCAAGACATTCTACTATGATAAGTGGAAACGTCTAAGAGGAAAAATGGAAAAATCTCTCAAAAACAATGATTTTAATATCAAAGATGAACTAGAACCCGGTTTTATTGAATTCCTAAAAAATAAATATGAAAATAAAGAAGTTGATGCTAAAAACATCAATATTATCAACGAAAGAAAAGAATATGAAGACATTTTATAATGTCTTTTTCTCTTGTCTATCTTTACACAAAAAAATTTAAATTTATTTACTTCCCATATTTGCTATAGTATGCTTAAGTTAGGAAGGTGGAATTATGAAAAAAGGAACAATTATCGCGATCGTAGTTGTAGCAGTCGTACTTATATTAGGTGGAACTCTCATCAGTGGATATAATGACCTAGTTGAAAAAAATGAAAATGTTGAAAGTAAATATTCAGACATATCTGTGCAATTAGAAAGAAGAACTGATTTAATACCAAATCTTGTAAGTACTGTTAAGGGATATATGAAACACGAAGAAAAGGTAATTGAAAGTGTAACAACAGCAAGAGAAAATTTAGTAAATGCTAAATCATTAACTGATAAAGCCAAAGCTAATGAAGAACTAACAGTTTCATTAAATAATTTAATTGCTGTAGTTGAAAATTATCCAGACTTAAAAGCAAATACTAATTTTATCAATCTTCAAGATGAACTTGCTGGAACAGAAAACAGAATAGCTGTAGCTCGTAAAGATTACAATGATACAGTAAGCACATACAACAAAGCTATTAAAAGTTTTCCTAAAAATATCTTAGCAAGCATGTTTAACTTTGAAGAAAAAGATTACTTTGAAGCTAAAGAATCTGCAAATGAGGTCCCTAATGTATCGTTCAACGAGGATTAATTTATTAATCCTTCTTCTTTTTTCTTGCATATTTATTACCAATGCTAATGCCTTGGTAGAACCAACACCAGAGTTTTATGTTAATGACTATGCTAATATCTTATCTCCAGAAACTGAAAAATATATCGTAGAAAAAAGCAAAGAATTATATCGTACAGATGGGACACAAATCGTCGTTGTAACAGTCCCTAATCTCGAAGGGCAAAGTATTGAAGAATATTCTCTTAACCTAGCACGTTACTTTGGTATAGGATCAAAAGAAAAAAATAATGGTCTTCTATTACTTCTTGCTTTAGAAGAAAGAGAGTCTCGTGTTGAAGTAGGAACCGGTCTAGAAGGTATATTACCCGATGGGAAAACGGGAAGATTTCAAGACCAATATATGATTCCCTATTTTAAAGACAACGACTTTGACATGGGAATAAGAAACGGCTATAATGCCTTCTTCAATGAAATAGTAAAATTAAATAATTTAGATTTGGAACTAACTAAATTAAAAGGCGACGAATTCTTTAGCGGAGTTGAATCTATTAATATAGAACACTTTTTAATCGACTTGCTAATTGGTTGTACTTTTGGTTTGGTAGCAAGATTCAGCGATTTTTTTCGTAAAAAAATAAGCAAAATATATATTATATGCGGCCTTATTCTTGGTCTTGTCTTATTTTATCTAAAAAGTTTTTATTTTCTCTTTGTCATCTTTAACATGGTTGGCTTTGCCATAGGAAGATTTAGTTATTTTGCACCAAACATCGTTTTTCAATTATTAAATCCTAACACTTATGACTTTTCGGGTTCAAGTTCATCCCATTCATCATCTTCATCTCATTCGTCGCATTCATCTAGTTCATCCCACTCATCTGGAGGCGGAGGAAGATTCTCTGGAGGAGGATCATCAAGAAAATTTTAATGCAAACTAAAAGTAGCTATCAAGCTACTTTTTATAATTTTATCAAAATAACACCAATGATTATTAATGCTCCAGCAATCATTTTTATTAAGAATCCCTTTCTATCTTTATCAATTATTAACTCAACAAAAGCATTAATAATTGAAGTCAAGGCAAACAGGGGAGCAACAACCGTAACACTCTTTAACTGATATGCTCGAACTGAAGAGATAAGCATTAAACACCAAGTAAATCCAGCCAATATAAATTCTTTTTTCTTATATAACTTAAACTCCTGCTTTAAATCCCTAATCTTAATTCTCTTAAAAAGTGCTATAAATAACGCAGGAAGTGAAACTGTCATAACGGTATACATAGCAATGTTGAAATAATCAGAGATATTAACATTAATTAGCATCGCCACAGCAAATAAGAAGTTTGATATAAATGACATTACAAAATACTTATTAATCTCAAATTTACCCTTGTCATAACTAATTAATATATTCGCGAATATTATTAATATTGCTCCAACTATTTTTAAAGGAACAACTGCTTCTTTTAAAAATGTTAAACCAAATATAATCATAAATACAGTAGATAACTGCTTTAACATGCTAAATGTCGATGGCTTTAGCCCAAATCTTGCCTCTGTATTTAATCTATCAGTAACCGCATAAATGACAGTAGTTATAAGTAAAGTTAAATAAATCTTTATATCACTAGGAAATTTAATTGGAAATAAAGGTATTAACAAAATAGCAAAGAACGCTGTTGTTAACTCTAATAAAATAGTTAAACTATTAGCATCTTTCATATTTCTATTGGACGCCTTAAAAGTTCTGGCAAATAAACAAGCTGATACTAAATATATCCCAACTTGTACTTCCCACATATCCAAGAATTTCATGTTATCACCATCTTAATTATAAAATATATTACCATAAAACGCATCTTTTATTCCTTTTCCTATGTCAAATAAACCTTTACTTTCAATAGATAAAACTATATAATAAAAAACTATGGGTGGTTTTATGAATAGAATGGTGTTAACTATCTTATTAAAAAATATAATTGATTTATACCTTGAAGATAAATTTAACTATATTTAT
>CAMWQX010000232.1 GCA_947176475.1 uncultured Bacillota bacterium | reverse complement strand
CCATCATACTTTTTTGTTGATCTTCCGTTAGTTCTTCATCCTTTTTAATACTATTATTGGCATCTTGTCTAGCGTTTCTTAAGGCAACTTTAGCATTTTCTCCCATTTCATGTACTTGTTTAACATAAGTTCTTCTTGTATCCTCAGTTAATTGAGGTATAGTCAAGATAACTATTTCACCATTATTTGTAGGAGTTATTCCAATATTTGCTTCATTGATAGCTCTTTCGATGTCTTTTAGTGCTCCTCTATCAAAAGGCTTAATAAACAATTGTCTTGCTTCTGGTACTGTGATATTGGCAAGAGCATTAATAGCGGTTGGTGTTCCATAGTAATCAACCATTATACCATTAAGCATACTAGCATTGGCACGACCAGCTCTTACAGTTATTAAACGTTCTTCTAAATTTTCAATTGCTTTTAGCATACTCATTTCTGCTTCATCTAAATATTCCATTTTATTTTCTCCTTACGAACATTATACTTTAAATAATCTTATATATCAATAGATAAAAGGGTTAAAACTAGCATTCCAATAGATATCAATTCTAGGATAATTACAACAGCAGCAACTCCTGCGGCTTTTAGACTTTCTGGATCATATCTTAATTCTTTTATGATAGGTTTTTTCTTTAACCCAAGAGATTCTATTGCTTGTTGTTTTTCTTTGTAATTTTCAACAAGGACTTTGTCCCCTTCAGATAACTCATTGGCATTTATTCGTCCTTCCTCAATAGATTCATATATATTAACTAAAGGTTCCATATATTCATCAAGAACGACTTGTTCTTCGTTGGCTTGGCCTTGGAATGTTTGGATTCTTTCTACCATAGTATCAATTAAGTATTGGATGGACCCTTTTATATATCCAAGTTCTTCTGCTGTCAAGTTTTCTTCATAAACATCTTTTCTAACTATTAGTTCTCTTAATCTCTCTTTATCAAAAGTTGCTCCTGTTATGGTTATGGGTTCACTTTCTTCTAACTTGGCTTGGATTGATGATAAATCAAATATTTCGGTTTTTTCATCATCTTCATCTAATTGCCCAAGCAGTCTCCCATAATTATCATTCGTGTGAGCATTTACTCTTTCGATAGGTTGTCTTAGAACTTCCATAACACGCTTGTTTTCGTTATTAGTTGAGAATTTAATAATAGCATCAGCAATACGATAAATGCGTTCACCATTAGGATCAACAGTGACTTCGATTTTGCCTTCCAAGCCGTTATTCTTAGCATATTTTTCAGCCTCTTCTAGTTCTAATGCTTTTGTTTCTTCTTCTCTTACAACGGCGTTATTGGCCATTTCTGGATATATCTCATCTAATTCATCAGCGTTATAAAATTTTAGTTCACGATGGATATTCTCTTTGTAATATCGGAATATCTCTTCGGAATTCCATCTGGCAGCTTTATCAGCATGATTATGAATAAATTCTGCTAATGTACTATGACCAGCACATACAAGCATTTCCACTTCCCCATTATCATGTCTAATACTGATATAGTCAATGTCTTTACCTGAATCATTTTTTTCTTTAGTTGTTTCAATGATAGATAATTTCTTTAGATCTTCATTATATTTTTTCATCTCATCTAAAGCTGTTTTATTGCTTAGATTCATTTCTTCTTCAACACTTTTAAATTCAAGAAGTTTAGTTGCTATAGCTGCTATTATATCTTTTTTGTTTTTTATGTCAGAATATTTTAGATTATTTAATAAAGATTCTAAATATTCTTGAGAATTAATATTGTTTTCTAGATTATTAACGCCCTCTTCCAATTCGTGAATATTGGTAATAAACTTATCTTCATTTACTTGAATATTAAGATTCATTATCTACCACCTACAACTTTCTTTACTTCTTTTTTATATTTATTTTTTTTGGTTTCAATTGCTACCCTTTGAGTTAGAGCAAGCAATATCATTAAATTTAACATGAAGCTTCCACCATAACTCAAAAATGGCAATGGAACTCCTGTTAAAGGAATAATTGCAAGGATTCCGCCTAAGTTAACACATATATGCGTTAAAATGTATCCGAAGGTGCCAAAAGCAATAATAGATCCACGCAGATTAGTCGCATTTCTAGCAATCTCGAGAATTTTAAACAAGAGGATCATATATAGAATTAAGACGACAAGGCCTCCAACCATTCCAAGTTCTTCGACAATAATCGGATATATAAAATCGGTATAAGCCTCAGGCAAGTATAAATACTTTTGAGTGGATTTTCCTAGCCCAACACCCCAAATTCCTCCATTATGAATTGCAATATAACCGTTACATACTTGATATCCTGTTTCCTCTAAATAACGCTTACAAGGATTTTTGAAATTGAAACGGCTTGATTGAGTATTCGTTAAATAACTTTGATTGGTCTGTAAGGCAAATATGACAAATAATATGACAATTATTACAGAAGCTTTTAAAATATTTAGCATCTTGTCTTTACCTACAGGAAGGGAAAAAAAGATAAACATACATATAATGGCGATTATAGCTGCTGTTCCTAAATCAGGCTCAAAGAAAACTAAACCGCAAATAACAACACAAGGAATTAGTGGTATAAACATATTATATACCGTTTCAAATTTCTTCTTAGCACCATAAACACAAGCTAAGAAAAGAATAATGAATGTCTTAGCAAATTCACTTGGTTGAATAGAAAAACCAAAGATACGAAACCAACTTTGAGCATTATTTGTTACAGACCCATAAGTTTTTAAGGCAATAAGAGCAGCTATAATAGCACCTATGCCAATTACTGATAGTTCTTTATATCTTTCGGTCGGGAAAAAATATATGATAAAAGATACAACTAAACCGGCTAAAACAACCATCAACTGTTTTTTAAAGAAAAAATATTCCGTATTGCCGTATTGTAAAACAGCAGCAATCGATGATGAAGAAAAGATCATTATAAGTCCTAAAACTGTAAGAATAATGGTTACAAATAATAAAGTTTTATCAAGTTTATTT
>CAMWQX010000231.1 GCA_947176475.1 uncultured Bacillota bacterium | reverse complement strand
TAATTAATGGGGTTATTAATGATTTAAAATAAAAGAATAATTATTCTTTTATTTTTTTAGTTAAAAGATGATATAATGAAGATGGTGAAGAATATGCGTGATGAAATATTAAAAAATGTTGATATACTTATAGCTATGTGGAAAAAGGGCTTATTAGGCGGTGAAATAATGCCTGAGGATGCTAATCCCCATTTTGCTGAGGACTCTTTAGAAAATTATTTATATTTTACTTTGCCAATGGCTTTAAATTATCAAAGAAATTCCTATACACTTTGGGAAGCAGCTTTGAAAACCATAAATGATGAGACGACAAGATTTGTCTTTGATCCCTATGAAGTTTTAAAAAGAGATGTTGAAGAAGTTCAGGATGCTTTATGTAAATATAAAGTAGCATTACAAAGAAATAAGCAAACAGAAATATGGATTAAGTTATGTCAGACATTTGTTGATTTCTTTGATGGAGATGTGAGAAAGTTATTTGACGTGCATGATAATGATGTTAATAAAATAAGAGATTTTATTCAAAAAGAAAATAAGATAAGATTTCCTTATTTATCAGGGACAAAGATATGTAATTATTGGTTGTTTGTAATATATCAATATACTAATAGGAGATATAAAAATATAGAATGTCTTACAGTTGCTCCAGATACTCATGTTGTTAAAGCTACTCATAGGTTAGGGCTTATAAGTGATGAAGAGTTACAGAAAAGTGACGTTCAATTAATTGTAATTGATAGATGGAATGAATTATTTGAAGGGACAAAATATAAACCAATTGATATTCATACGCCACTTTGGCTATGGAGTAGAAATGGTTTTAAAACTCTAGATGAAAGTGTCTTAAATGAGGAATAATATATGCGAATAGGAACTTGGAATATTGGTGAGGATGAAAGAAATACTGATGGAATTTTAAATATGAATTCTTATGAATATATTATAGAAATGATTAAGAATAATAATTTAGATGTCATATGTTTACAAGAAGCAATTACTTCTTCTAATAATTTACCAGCTATAGGAAAGTATATAAAGGGACATACAGCTCTTAAGTATGCTACGGAACTCTCCTTATCAATTTCCCATGTTGATAAGGAAAATAAAATAGGTGTTGTCATAGTTTCAAAATATGCATTAGAGAATATAGAAACTAAAATGTTTGATAATCCGAATGTGACATATTATAATAAGGAGAAAGGAAAAACATATCGCCCTGCGGATAAAGGAATGATTTTGACTGATGTTGAGGATGTTAGAATTGTGACGGGACATGGTATTCCTTTTTATGCTTTTCATATAGAAAAAGATAAACGTCATCAATATTGTGAAAAAATGGAAAAATATATTTTGGAAAGTTGTAAGAATAAATCTTGGATACTATTAGGTGATTTAAATGAAGATGATCTTAATGCAATATTTCCCCGTATTAATAATTTGACGAAAGATTTAGTTAAGGAGACAACTTATAAAGATAAGATATATGATCATATCCTTATAAGTAAAACTGTAGAAAAAAAGGGGTTAGAGGTTGTTGATACTTGTTTTGATCATAAATTATGTATTATAGAAATATGAGGTGAACAGCATGGAATTTACAATGAAATTATTTCCTAGTGATTTTGAAGATGTCAAAAGGGGCAAGAAAAAAAGGGATTATCGATTGAATGACGAAAAGAGAAGGCAACTTCGCATTGGCGATACTATTCGTTTTAGAAGATTACCAAATCTGGATGAAGAGTTTTTAGTTGAGGTAACGAATATTGAAACTTATCCTAATTGGGAAGAATGTTATGCTGCCCATTTTGATGAGGATTTTAAAGATACTTATGAATCGGTAGACGCGGTAGTAGAAGATACTTACAGTGGAGGTTATTATACTAAAGAGGAATCTGAGAGTCTTGGTTGTGTAGTTATTGATTTTAAGAAAAAACGTATTGTCCATCATTTGGCTTGTGCATGTTATATGGAAGAAAATGATAAAGTCTTAATGCTTAAATATAGACAAAAGTGGGATCATGTTTATACTCCTCCTGGAGGTAAGGTAGAAAAGGGCGAGTCTCCTTTAGATTGTTTGTTAAGAGAATATTATGAAGAGGCTGGAGTAATACCTAAAAATATAAGATTGCAGGGAATATCCTATTATACTTGTGAAACAGATGGATGTATATTTATCTATACGGCGAATGGATATGAAGGCGAAATAAGAGATAGCGATGAGGGAGAACTTGAGTGGGTTGATAAGAGTAAATTAGGTGAACTAAGACAGTTTGAACAGAATCAAGCTTTTACTCCTTATTTATTTAAAGATGAAGTTTTTGAAGGAAAGTTTGAAATTACGACAGATGCAAAAGTTCTTTCTAAACAAATACGTTTAACATAAAAGATGTTTTGGACATCTTTTATTTATGTTCTAATTATTTGATGATATAATTAAATTGGTGAGGGATTATGAATGAGACAGCTGCTTATAAAGTATTAGAATTATTAGGTCAATACTATAAGGATAGTAGCGATAATCTTGCTAGTGTTGATGCCCCAGAGAAGTTAAAGGTCGGTAGCAACGAATGGCTAGTATATGTGTTTTATTCTTGTCTTTTAGATTATGGGACACGTTCTAAAATCTATCATAATAATTTGATAAAAACATATGAGATGTTTCCGCAAATATTTAGTGCTAAAGATGTTTTAAATAACTTTGGCGAAAAAAGAGAATCTCTATTAAAAATAATGAAGGAAAATATTCATCCAAGATATCCGAATGTGGCAGTAGATAAATGGTTAAAGTTATCAAGTGAACTTGCAAAGTATGATAATTTAAAAGAGCATATTGCTAAAATGAATTTATTAGAATTGGAAGGCTTTGTTAAAAATATTGGTGGCTTTGGTCAGAAGACAGGTGGTTTATTAATTAGATTGATTGTTGAGGCAAAAATTATAACTTCAGAAAGTGATTTAAATTTTATTCCAATTGATAGACATGATATTGAAA
>CAMWQX010000230.1 GCA_947176475.1 uncultured Bacillota bacterium | reverse complement strand
GTGTAAATGCTGTGGAAGATGACAAATTTTATTATGAAAATTCTAATGGAGTTAGATTTACAAAAGAAGAATATGATTTCATAGGAGAATTTTATTTTGATGGTTATCAAGATTATATAACTATGGAAAAGTATTTAGGTTTAAAAGAGAGAGATGTTATGAGTAGAGAAATCAAAAAGGTAGATTTAGTTGAAAATCCTATTCAGACTTTATCTTATGATGAAGTAATTTATCAATCTGCAAGTAAGAAGTTGGTAATGTCTTATGCTTGTGATAGTAAAACTTGTGATTTATCTCTTTCAGCTACATGGTTAACTGTAGCTAATGTAAGAAGTTATGACTTGATTGGTGCATATTCTCCAACGAAAAATGCTTTGGAGTTTGTTGATGCTAATATGATTTATTCAGGTAAATCGTTTTCTCCAAAAGAAAAAAATCTCACATCATATGGGATAGCTGCAACTTTTGAATTACCTAGTACAGATGCAAAATACAAATTTTTTATGGATTTTACTGCTCCTGTCGGAACTAAAGTTTATGGTAGTTATCAACACGCTAAGAAAAGTATAAGTTTGGCGAATAGTAGAAAATATACATTTGCTTCATCTGGCTATGGTGGGGTATTTAGATTTGATACTAGTGTGTCTAGTTATTATGATGCTATGGGTGGCGTGGTAGCGACTTTAAAATAAGTTATGTTGAGGTAGTATTTATGTGGAATGTTAATGAATGGTTTTTTGAGCCTGGGCCTGCAGATGGTTTTAATGATTCAGGAATTTCTAGTTTTAAAGATATAAAATATGACGGTTTAGCTCGTGAAATAATTCAAAATTCTTTAGATGCTAAAGATGAAGCAAGTTTAAAACCAGTGAAGGTTATTTTTGAAAAGAAATATTTTGATACGAATTTATTTCCTGCTTTTGATGATTATTGTAAGACTGTTGATCGTTGTATAGAATATATAAATGATCAAAAAACTAATTCTAGTTTAGATTCTTTAAAGGAAATAAAAGACTTTTTAATCTCATATAAGAAATCAGGCAAAATACCTGTTTTGGTTGTTAGTGACTATAATACTACGGGATTGAGTGGATACCGAAAGCAAAAAGGTTCATCTTGGAGTGACTTATTAAAAGTACACGGAAATAATAATAAGACCTCTGGTAGTGGTGGATCGTATGGAATAGGTAAATTTGCTCCTTTTGTTTTTTCCAATATTAGATCAATTATTTATTCGTCCAAAAATTCTGAGGAAGGAATAGCTGTTCAAGGGAAGAGTATTTTGAGCGGGCATATTAATGGAGAAAAGAAAACTCCAAGGGGTTTTTATGGGCTGATAGAAGAAATTGAATTGGACAATACTTCCATTATAGACAACGATTGCTTTCCATTTCAAGATGAAAGTGAAATCCCTAAAGAGTACATTAGAGAAGAGAACGGGACGTCTTTATTTATAATGGGTGCTAAAACAGATGAGTCATGGTTTGATGAAGTAATTGTATCTGTAATCGTTTCTTTTTTCTATGCTATTTATAATAAAACGTTATTAGTTGAAATAAGAGACAACGAGAAAAAAATTTCAATTGATGATTCTAACCTTTTTGACTTAATTCAATATGACTATAATTATTTAAATAGAAATATTGAGATTGGTCAAACTAAAGACTTTATACGCGTTTTGAAGGATGATGGCGAAGTACATAACTTTGAAAAAGAATTTGATCTTTTATATGGTGAAAAAGGAAAAATGAGGTTATCAATAATAAATGATAGCAAAGTTACTAAAAAGTCTATTGCTCATATACGTGATAGCGGTATGAAAATTGAAACAAAAAGAGGTTTTCACACACCTGTTAATTATTCTGGAATTTGTGTAAGTATTAATAAGGAGATGAATAACTTTTTAAGAAAGTGCGAACCCCCAAAACATGACAACTGGAAAGCAGAAAATTATTCTTCGTCTAAAGATGAAACAAAAGTTAAGAAAATACTTTTAAATATTCATGATTGGGAGAAAGAATGCATAGCCTCTTTAGCAAATAATAGCGGAGAACAAGTACTTAGTTCAATTGGTATGGAGAAGTATTTTGCAATATCTCTAGATGATGATACTGCTACGGGTGAAAAAAGGGCAAATTTAATGAGTTTTAAACCTTTACCACCTAAGTTAAAACAAGAGGGTTTCATAAAAAGGCTTAAGAATACTAAAGACGGATATGAAATAATAGATGATTCTAATGAAAATATAGAAAAACAATCGAAAAATGGTCATGCAAAGAAAAATAAAAAGCATATTGGAACTGGAGATGTTGATGGTGGTGATTTATCACACAAAAAAGGTGATAAAGATGAAATAAAAAGAATTGCTATAAGTGATATAAAAACGGTTTATATCGAAAGCGAAAATTGTTATAGTGTTTCATTTGTTCCAAAAGAAGATATTGATAATTGTTTCTTAAGTGTAAGAAGAGCTGGCGATGATCAATATGAAAAGATTAATATAGATAAATTATATTTAAAAGACAATAATACAAATATATTTAGAGAAGTGCTTGAGTTTGATATAAAATCTAACGAAAAAAAGACTTTTAAGGTTTATTTTACAAATAATGAAAGATGTGCATTGGAGGTAAATTGTTATGTTAAAAAGTAACCTTAATTATCCATATCCATTGCTAAGAAGCGATTGTATAGATTATAAAACCTCTTCCATTAATTCAAATATTTGTTTGGAATACACGGATACAAGCTATATCATAAAATATGATATAACAACTGATAATGATTTTATTAATGATTTACTTAATAAGAAAAAATTAAAAAAAGGAATATTGATTGAATCTAAAAGTGTATGGTTTAGAAAATTTTATGATTCAGATAATGGAATTATAGAAATTCCTGCGAAAGACATTTATGGCCATGTAACTTTCACAGTTTGTATCATAGCAGCTGAAAATATAACTAATTTTTATAGTGACGATTTTGTTGATGAATATTTA
>CAMWQX010000229.1 GCA_947176475.1 uncultured Bacillota bacterium | reverse complement strand
AAATTTTAGAATAGTAAAAGTTAATTATCATTATTGTAATTTTATATTGTTAAAGAAAAAGTGTAATGAGTATAATTTAGAAAATAATTCATAAAGTTTTAAGGAGAAAAAATGTCCCTTATTGACAAAGACTTTTCTCTGGTATATAATCATTGTTAGAAAACGAAGATATAGGACTAGTAATGAACTATAAATTATGTAGAGAGTTCGTGGTTGGTGAAAACGAATTAATTATACTCATGAATCTACCTATTAGTGTTGTTAATAGCAACCGGGTAATACCGTTATTGAAATTAAGTTAATAAAAGGATGGTACCGTGCATTATGCACTCCTGTGTATCGTCCTTTTTTTGTTTTAAGGAGAGTGAGGAAAATGGAAAAAATAATTAAAGCAGGTGTCGGTGTTTTAATATTCGATAGTGAGGGAAGATTATTGCTTGGAAGAAGAACTTTAGATGCCGTTGATACGGGTGGTTTATATGAGCCAGGTACTTGGAATTGTCCAGGTGGTAAACAAGAGTATGATGAAACTATTTTGGAAGCCGCAATAAGAGAAGTAAAGGAAGAGACGAATTTAGATATAGAAGAAGTTTTACCTTTTGGTGCTAGTGATGATCAAGAAGAGGGCAAACACTTTGTCAATATTCATTTGATAGCTAAAAAGTATAGTGGTGAAGTAAAAGTTATGGAACCTAATAAAATTGATAAATGGGAGTGGTTCCCTATGGATAAACTACCAGAGAATTTATATTCGTCCTCGCGTGAGACAATTAATTTTTATTTAGAAAATGTAAAAAAAGAAGGAGAGATATAAAATGATAGACATTAAATTAATTAGAGAAAATAAACAATTAGTAATTGATAATATTAAAAAGAAATTTCAAGATGAAAAGATACCTCTAGTAGAGGAAATATATACATTAGATGTTGAATATCGTGATGTTAAATTAAAAATGGATGAAGCTCGTGCAGAGAAGAATCGTCTAAGTGCCGAAATTGGTAATTTAATGCGCGATAAAAAACAAGATGAAGCGAGTGCTGTAAAGGCTAAAGTTAGTGCAATGAGCGAAGAAATTGAGTCTTTAACAAAACGCGAAGATGAATTAAGCAAGATTATTAAAGAAAAGATGATGAAAATTCCAAATATCGTTGCCGACAGTGTTCCAATTGGACATGATGATTCTGAGAATGTGGAATTAGAAAGATTTGGGGAAGCTGTTGTTCCTGCTTATGAAATTCCATATCATGCTGATATTTTAAATAACTTTAATGCTTTAGATAAAGATGCATCAGGGCGTACTAGTGGAAATGGATTTTATTATCTTATGGGCGATGCTGCAAGATTATCTAGTGCAATGCTATCTTATGCAAGAGACTTTATGATTGATAAAGGATTTACTTATTGTATTCCACCATTCATGATTAGAAGTGATGTCGTAACAGGCGTTATGTCATTTGCCGAAATGGATGCCATGATGTATAAAATTGAGGGCGAAGATCTATACTTAATTGGTACCTCAGAACACTCAATGATTGGTAAATTTAAAGATCAAATTATTAAACCAGAAAGTTTACCTATTACAATGACGTCATATTCTCCATGCTTTAGAAAAGAAGTTGGAGCACATGGTATTGAAGAACGCGGTATTTATCGTGTTCATCAATTTGAAAAACAAGAAATGATTGTTTTATGTGAACCAGAGGATAGCGAAGAGTGGTATGAAAAAATGTGGAAATATACAGTTGAATTATTTAGAAGTCTAGATATCCCAGTAAGACAATTAGAATGTTGTACAGGAGATTTAGCAGACTTAAAATATAAATCATGTGATATTGAAGCGTGGAGCCCAAGACAACAAAAGTATTTTGAAGTAGGAAGTTGCTCTAATCTAACTGATGCTCAAGCTAGAAGATTGGGTATTCGTGTTAAGAGTGATAAAGGAAATTATTACTTACATACATTAAATAATACAGTTTTAGCTTCTACTCGTGCTTTGATTGCTTTACTAGAAAATAACTATCAAGAGGATGGAAGTGTGTTAATACCTGAAGTTTTACAACCATATATGGGTGGTAAAAAGGTTATTGAACCAGTTAATAAATAAAAAAAGATTTTATATAAAGAGAACAAATTTTGAAATTTGTTCTTTTTTTCTTGACTCTCCACTTAACTGTAATGTTATTTTAATAAGCGAAAGGAAGGATTATATGAAAAAAAATATAATTGTAAAGGGAGATATTGGAGTAGGTAAAACGAAAAATGTCTTATTTCCCGCATTTGATGAGTCAATCAAAAATGGAGAAAGTGTAGTAACTTTCAGTACAACAGAGGAGTATTTATCGAATTATTACGATAAATTAAAGAAGGAGAATTATAATGTCATCATTATCAATTTTAATGATATTAAGAGGAGCATGGGGTGGAATCCCTTATCACATTGCTATAAACTCTATAAAGAAAATAATATAGATGAAGCTGTTTTTGGATTAGAAAAATTATATAAGAATTTATTTAAGACAGCAAATTCTAAAGACATGGATGAATTTTGGGTTAATTCGGCAATCTCACTTTCTATAGCTGTAACTTTAACTCTATTTATTAAGGGTGATGAAGATAAAATAAATGTAAGCAATGTAGCATCTATTATAAGAGAAGGTCATTTAAAGGAATATTTAAAAGAGTTTGTTGATGAAAATATAACGGTATATGCGCAAAGTTTCATTATGGCACCACCAGAAACGAGTGGCGGAATAGTCTCAGTTTGTTTACAAACTTTAAGATTATATGAATCGCGACCTAATTTGAGGAGTATGCTTAAAAATACCACTTATGATGAAGAAAAGTTGAAAAATGAAAAGACGGCTATATTTATTATTAATGATGAAGAAAGAAGAGTTAATGTACCATTAGTCACATCTTATATAGCAGAGATTTGTTCATTGGCAAAGAAAAGTAAAAATGTATTTAAGATTATCTTAGATGAGATGGAAGTCCTATTGCCATTTTTAGA
>CAMWQX010000228.1 GCA_947176475.1 uncultured Bacillota bacterium | reverse complement strand
ATATTATGTATTTATTTAAGCAGTCATGGTTGTCCATTAAAAGAAATAAGGGAAGGAATTTTTTGATTGGCTTAATTATTATTGTCATAGCAATTGCTTCGACTATTACTTTATCCATTGTTAATTCCTCTAACAAAATTGTTAAATCATATGAAGAAAAATATGAAGTTCAAGCATCCATTTCTATGGATAGAATGAATTTAATGGATTCTTTAAAAGAGAATGGTGCAACCCAAGAAGAAATGATTAACAAATTCAATGAAATAGAAAATTTGACTGTTGAAGAAATAGAAAAATATGGAGATAGCAAATATGTTTTAGATTACTATTATTCCTATTCTTTAGGTGTCGATGCCAAAGACATCAAAGAGGCAACCGATAATTTGATAAAAGAGACAACTGAGATTAAAACAGAAATTAAAAACTTTGGTGGTAATCAAGGCCCAAGACCAGGTTTTCCTGGAGGGTCTGAACCACCTGGTTCCAAAAAGACAACCACAACAACTAAAAGAGAAGAGATAAAAAATATGCGTGCTGAAGGGGGAGCCTTCAAACTAATCGGCTATAGCTCCTTCACCTCTATGAGTGATTTTATCTCTGGTAATTACACCATCAAAGAAGGGGAAGTATCTAGTGATTTTAACTCCAATTCTTGTGTTATAAGTGAAGAACTAGCTTCCTTAAATGAACTAAGTGTTGGTGATACTATAACCTTAGTAAGTCCCAAAAATAGTAAAAAAACTTATGACGTAATAATAACTGGTATCTATAAGGAAAATACAGAAGATGCTAATAATATGACTAATATGTTTACCTCATCAGCAAACACTATAATTACCAATTCTCATACGGTAAGTGAAATCTTGGCAATAGATTCTGAACTTGTTGCAACAATTACTCCAACTTTTGTTTTAAATAATAAGGATGTTGCGGAAAAGTTTGCCAATGAAGTAAGGGAAAAGGGTTTAAGTGATTATTATACAGTTACGGATAATTTAGAGGATGTTAATAGTGCTACAGAATCTATTAAGAATGTTAAAACCTTTGCTATAACTTTCTTAATAATAACTGTTATTATCGGGATTGTCGTCTTATTTGTTATCAATATGATCAATATCCGTGAAAGACGCTATGAAATTGGTGTTTTAAGAACCATTGGAATGAAGAAAACAACCGTTATAACTAAATTCTTAATCGAACTATTAATTGTATCCTTTGTGAGCTTAGTAATAGGAGCAGGAATTGGCAGTATTACAAGTGTTGACGTTGCCAATAAACTCTTAGAAAATGAAATAAGCAATAGCGAAACCCACACCGACATGATAAATGAAAATTTTGGTAAAAATAAAGATAAATTTGACTTTAGGAAAACTAATGGCAGTGTTAATGTGGAAAAGATAGATAAGATAGATGCCATAGTTGATTTTAAAGTTGTCTTTGAACTCTTAGGCATCGGATTACTTATAACGATGATAAGTAGTATTGCTAGTTGTGTCGCAATAGCTCGTTTTTCACCACTAACAATTTTAAAGGAGAGAAGTTAATGAAAAAGAAAGAAATATTAAAACTAGATGGTGTTGGATATCGCTATAATGATGCTAAAAAAGATGAATATGTCTTAAAAGACATCTCCTATAAATTTGAAACGGGAACCATTTATGCTATAAAGGGAAAAAGTGGATCTGGTAAGACAACTTTATTATCATTAATAAGTGGTTTAGAAAAAAATTATCTTGGCAATATTTATTATAATGAAAAGGATTTGAAGAAAATCAATCTTGATAAATATCGTAGTCAAGACATAGGTATTGTTTTTCAAAGTTATAACTTATTACCTCATTTAACTACTTTTGAAAATATCACATTATCTATGGAGATAAATCACAGTAAGATAAAAGATAAAAAATCTCGTGTTTTAGAATTGTTAAAAAGTGTTGGATTAGGGGAAGAATTAGCAAGCAGGCGAGTATTAAAATTATCAGGTGGTGAACAACAACGTGTAGCTATTGCCAGGAGTTTATCTTATAATCCCGGGATGATTATTGCTGATGAGCCCACAGGAAATTTGGATAAAGAAACCGAAAATGAAATAATGAAGATTCTAACTAGATTAGCTCATGAAGAGGGGAAATGCGTTATTATTGTTACTCACTCGGATAACGTAAGTAATCAATGTGATAAAGTTTATGAACTTAAAGCCAAAAAAATAAACGACTAATAAATCGTTTATTTTTCTTTTATAGAATTTAATATTTTCGAAATACTTAACTGAATGGATTCGGTATAAACTTTATCATCATTTGGATAATGCACAGTTAAGTCATAATACTTATTATTTAGCATAAATAGATGACTATAAGAACCATCTCCTGCAAAAGTCTTTGTATTAATATTGCCAAGAAGTGAATCTAAACATTCATTACCATTGATTAAACTGTTATATTCACTAGCATCAATTATTGCAATATTGATATAAATATTGGCATTATTTTTATAAAATATGGTACTTGCAGTCTTGCCAAAATTATCGGGATATTCTAAAGTTATATCTTCATATTTTAACTTTTTCGTATCTTGAATAGTTTGAGTTGTATTAGGAATTGTAATTTTTTCATCATCAAGCATTGCTCTAGAATCTTTTATTAAATAAAAACTAATAATTCCTACTGCTAAAATTATAAAAAGAATAACTACCGTTGCTGATTTATTTTTCTTTTTTGCTGAGTTCAATTTATAGACAACATCACTTAAATCCATTGTCGCATCATTATCTGTACCACACTTAGGACAAATATGACTTCCATTTTGCAATAATGACTTACACTTTCTACAATACATTGCAATCACTTCCTATAATATTATTATATATTAAATGTGCCAAAATTATCAACAATAATTGCTATAATTTGCTATATTTTGGTTAAGATAAAAATGAGGATTTTGTAATATTATGTCGCTTAAAAGGTTTACTTAAAAAGACTTCAATGTTATAATTTATAATAGTATGTGAAAATAT